>DNGG01000536.1:26974-41904 GCA_003486675.1 Cyanobacteria bacterium UBA11372 | reverse complement strand
CTGTATCCGGGCAGTAAGTCGGCGGAAAAAGCTAAAGAAGCTGGTTTAACCGTTCATTCGGTAGCTGATGCAGCCAAGGCGGCAGACTGGATTATGATTTTGCTGCCGGATGAAGCCCAAAAAACAGTCTATAAAAATGAAATCGAACCCCATTTAACCCCAGGCAAGGTACTGTCTTTTGCTCACGGGTTTAACATTCACTTTGGTCAAGTCGTGCCGCCTGCGGATGTGGATGTGGTGATGGTAGCACCCAAAGGGCCGGGGCATTTGGTGCGGAGAACCTACGAACAAGGACAAGGCGTTCCCTGTTTGTTCGCAGTGTATCAAAATGGTTCCGGACAAGCACGCGATCGCGCGATGGCATACGCTAAAGGCATCGGCGGCACCCGCGCCGGTATCTTAGAAACCACCTTCCGCGAAGAAACCGAAACCGATTTGTTCGGCGAACAAGCAGTATTGTGCGGCGGTTTAAGCGCCCTGATTAAAGCTGGTTTTGAAACCTTAGTTGAAGCCGGTTATCAACCCGAATTAGCTTATTTTGAATGCCTCCACGAAGTCAAATTAATTGTTGACTTAGTTGTGGAAGGCGGCTTAGCTAAAATGCGCGATAGCATTTCCAATACAGCCGAATACGGCGATTATACCCGCGGGCCGAGGATTGTCAACGACCAAACTAAGGCCGAAATGCAGAAAATTCTGCAAGAAATTCAAAGCGGTCAATTTGCGCGGGAATTCGTCCTGGAAAACCAAGCTGGCAAACCAGGATTTACTTCCATGCGGCGTCAGGAAGCCGAACACCCGATTGAGGAAGTCGGCAAGGATTTACGCGCCATGTTTAGCTGGTTGAAGAAAGACTAAGCATTGGTAATGGCTAATTGCTAATTGCTAATTGCTTGATATCTGACTATTAGCCATTAGCCATTAGCATTTTGCTAAAGCCCCGATTCTTTTTCCTTCTCTTCTACAGCCTTTTCCGTTCGCTCGTTTGGATTCAGCTTAGGTCCCTTTTGAGGAAACAACCCGATAAAAAAGTTATTGAGTGAAGTTCGCGTTTGCACGCTAGCAGTACTCAAAGGTTTGGGAAGAATCCTGTCACCCAAAGTGACAAATAACAAGAACAGAAGTAACAGATACGTTGTAGCAGTCTTGCGATCCATATTTTTATCCCCAAAGACTAAGCGATATGCCTCCCGCACCCTTAGCGATCGCTCCTACCTTCATTTTTGCTAAAAATCCCCACAACCGCCATTCACAAATGGGCAAGTCAGGGGAGCGGGTTTAAAGAAACCAGAAACCGGGTTTCGTCGTAGAATTTTTCAGCTTGTACCCGGTTTCTTTCCGTAAAACCCGCCCCTACTTTTTTTCTGGGTTAAATTGTCCCCGCGTCTCCCCATGCTTCATTCTTGGCGCGCGATCGCATAATAACGCCACGGAGCGGGATAACCTTCCACAGTCAGGGAAATATCGTCAGGATTGAGGAATTCCCGCAGGCTATCTACCTTTGCCCAAGCCGTGCTACGTTGTTCTTCAATTGAGAGGGGTTGAGCAAAGAAACAGCGCACCTGAGTAAAACCAGCGCGCACGATCCAATTTTCCAGGCAAGATTGGGTAGGTAAAAACCAAATACCTCGCGCTTGTGCGTAACGCTTGCGTGGCGTCAGGGCGACGGGCAGATCTCCCGGAATTCCCTGGCAATCTATAATAATTTCTCCCTTGGGCGCTAAAGCTTGCCGCATTTTACCCAATAAACCAATCGGATCTGGATGATGGTAGAGAATTCCCAAACAAAAGATGGTGTCAAAAAAATTGGGATAAAAGTCGATATGTTCCACACCCAGTAATTCAAATGCCAGCATTTCTTGCCGCACAATATTTTGAATTAGCTGAAAGTTCCAAAAGTGTTTCGCAACGGGTTCAAAACCAATGACACACTCAGGTTCTTGGTATGCCATCCGAAACATAAAATAGCCGTTGTGACAGCCAATATCCGCCACGCGACGATTTTTCAGGGGTTGGATATGGGGTAAAATCCGCGCCCATTTCCAGTCAGAACGCCATTCAGCATCGATCGTCGTGCCAAATAGTTCAAATGGCCCCTTTTTCCAAGGACAAAAGGCTTCTAGGGCTTGATAAAATCGCTGCTGTTGTTCCGGTGAAAGCTCATCAGATCGACCAACTTTGACAACTGCGTCGGAGAAATCGAAGCAATTGCTTTGGATGTCTTGGACAGATTGAACTGCTTCCCGGTACTGATTTACTTGGGGTGCAAATAACTTGGATTGTCGCTCTTGACGTACAGCTAAAATTGCGTCGCGATTTAGGAGAGTGGGGAAGCGATCGCAATAATCCAAAGCCAAATATCCTAGCGTCTCATCAAACATATAAATATTTGCATAATTGATTAAATTCCTGATTCTGCCAGCAGTTGATTAATGCACCTAGCAGTATTAGCAGAAGCCCCCCATGACTGCAAGACATCAAGCACAGATGATACCGCTACTGCTCGCCCTAAACCATTACCTTTAAATTGTATCGCTACGGGAGTAGCTGAACTTCTAGTCCACCAATAAGCTGCACCGTAATTTCCCAATCTGACGACGTTGTTAATTTCTCCATATCTCCCTTCTGCACGAAATTTTCTATTTAAGCTGGCGCGCACGGGATGTCTAACGGGAACTAAAGCTTCGTCCAAGCTAGGGCAGTTTAAATTTTGAGCCACAGCAGAAGAGTTTTCTTTCTGCCTGTTATTATCGTCGATGCTAATGGCATTTATTTTGCAATCTATACCAAGCACAAGCCCGATTATCGCCACAGTTAGAGCGGGGTTAAGAAAGCGGATTTTATTATTCATAGACTCAAACTAAATCAATAAAATACTTCTCGAGCGGAAATTGAACTTCGGTTAAAGGCACTAAAATCTTGGATATTGACTTAGGAGTCATCGCTTTCTGTAAGCGTCTCTCCGATGTTTGCATTGCAGCAAAAGGATAATTAATTCTTCATCGTTGATTTCATACAGAACTCGATAATCACCGATGCGAATACGGTATTCGTTATCAGTACCTTTCAACTTGACGACACCAGAAGGACAAGGATCTTCCGCAAGCTGCTGCAACTTCTCAATCACCCGTTCGTAAATATCTTCCGGCAAGGAATCAATTTGTTTCTGGACTATCTTGGGGATGATGACGGTATAAGTCATGAGGATTTTCTCTCTCGCTGTGCCAAATATTGGTCTAGGGTGAGATAATTGCCTGCCTGATAGTCTGTGCGGGCAGCCTGGATTTCTGCAATTGTTTCGGGATTATCTTCACCTTCCTCTTCTTCATCCTGGAACAGTTCAGTTTCAAGCAATTCCCACAACTTGCGTTTCTCAGGAACTGCCAGGGACGAAATTGCTTCCAGCAATGATTCAAACGAGATCCCAATTTTGACAGTTTTTTCAGATGACATTAGAACGTTCCTCTATTTTTCATTATTCATAATAGCACTTTTGGAAATTGCCTTTTTTTGTAACTTATTGTTGAGCTTAATGCTATTTACTTCAGAGCCACCAACGAAATAAAATTATGCAATTTAATTGGCGAATCGATTTCACTAAAACCGCTTTCTTGCAGCATGGAAATTTGTTGTGCTTCGGTTAAAGGCACTAAAACATTTTCCAATGCTTCCTTTTTGCGTTCAATTTCAGTTTTGGCATATCCATTATGCGCTTTAAAAGCTTCGTAATGTCGAGTAATTGTCTCTTGAAATTGCGGACAAGGGGATTTAACTTTTTCGCTCAAGAATAACAAGCCACCAGGATTCAAACCCTCATAGATAGACCTGAGCAACTTTTGCCGCACTTGTAACGGTAAAAACTGCAACGTGTAATTAATTACAACTACACTACTGTTTTCAAACGAGCAATTTTCTGCACGATCGCAGATTAATTCAACTTGATGAGTTTGTTGAATTCGTTCCAATTTCTGCCGCGCTTTTTCTAGCATCGGTTGTGAATTATCAATTCCGACTAGCGTTGCTGGTTGCTTCAAAAATCGCCCTAATAATTCTAAAAATGTTCCAGTCGAACAGCCGATATCAATAATTCTAGTTCCCGGTTGATAGTAATCTCTAGCCCAATGGGCTGCACAGGCTAGAACTTCCCGATACAAGGGAACTGAACGAGAAATCATATCATCAAAAACCCGCACTACATCCTCATTAAAGACAAACGGCTTAGGCCAAGGCCCTGTTTCAAAAAGTTCGTCTTTTTCAGGACTGAGATAAAGTTTTGTCTGGAATATTTCTGTATCAGATTGCTCGTTCATCGATTAAAAGCATGATGGCAAAAATCTGTAATGATAATAGCTGGTTGCCGCTCCTATATTGAAGTCATAATCCCAACTTCTGAGCCGTTGATTCTATGGTAACAGGGTTTGATGGGAGCCGTTGCACAAAACCAATAGCTTGTAAGAGTTACCCGGTTTCTTGGGCAAGCGATCGCTCAATCCCTTCCCCTTTATTATTTCTTTACTTTCCCCCAGCCCAATCTACGTGAAAATACGTAATCGAGTTCAGCCGTTTCTGGGTAAGCATTTGGCAATTTACTCTACAAAAACTTCACATTTTAGAACATTTATTAACATTTTTTTACAAAAAAATCCGTAAAAACTCGGTTTTGCTCCCAGCCACGCCAATTATATAACTAACAACAAATCGGATGTTTAACCAGGGGTTTTTAGCAATATCAGCTCAGGTATAACGCCGATTGCATTAATCAGCATCTCCCACAAAATTTTTAGAATAAAATATGTTTACTTTTGATGGAAACTTGAGCGGTAGCCAAAACTATTCAGGGTTAGTTGACAGTACCGATCCATTGGACATTTATAAATTTAGTTTGCTCGGTTCGGGTAGTTTTAAACTTGCTTTCAGCAGTTTTACAAATAATGCATATTTGCAAATATTCGATAGCAAAGGCGAGAGTTTATATCAATCGAATACGAGCGGCACAAATCCAGAAACAATAAGTATTGATATTTTCGGGGGGGGGGGTAGCATATTATCATGTTATTGTTCAAGTTAGTGGAGATACTAAATATAACTTGAACGTCGAATTTGTTGAAAAAGCAAATAATGCGAACAGTAACCAAGTTGATTTGATTACGGGTTCAAAGATTGAATCCGATTTATTGGCTGGAGGGAAAGCCCAAGAAGTTACGCTTGATTCTGGTAAAGAGACAATCGATATTTTAACCAATCCTGGGGCATCTAAAAGCGAAACGCTGACAGATATCGCGCCGGAATCGTTAAATAATCAACCAGAAACAAGTGCA
Source organism: Cyanobacteria bacterium UBA11372 (assembly GCA_003486675.1). Lineage (GTDB taxonomy): Bacteria > Cyanobacteriota > Cyanobacteriia > Cyanobacteriales > Aerosakkonemataceae > Microseira. Next base: position 36,586 of record DNGG01000536.1, on the reverse strand, counting down.
AGTTCAACTGAGTCTAAACAAACTGCAACTAATGGAAACACTGAACAGGTAGAAGCAAGTATCAATGCGCCTATTGTGAGTTCAGCAAATGGGCAGGATAAAGCAGAAACAATACAAAATAAGACTGTAGAATCTTCTGTAAGTGCAACAGATGAGCAAACGCGCGCCTCGAATAATCCAACTGCAACAGTAAATCCGTTAGAGGTTGTTGCTGATATTAATAATTCAAGTGAAACAACTGCGATACGTGCTGACGCACAGGCTAGCGCCAACGCATCTGACAATAACTCAACAACCAACCTAAATAGCCCTCAAACTCCCTCATTCAATTTGGGTAAATTCAAAGTAGATGCCACTGGGATTGTCGGGATTGATTATTTATTTGATGGGGGTTGGTATGAGGGGCAATTGGGGATTTTTAGCTTAACCGGAATGGAACAATTAATTCCCCATTCCGATGAATTTATTGCTGAAGCAGCACGCAGGGCTGCGAGTAATTCCCAATTGGGTTATGTAGTAATTAACGACATTACAGAAGGAGCCAGATTCAGCGGTGGATTCCCGTTTGATAACAATTTAAATAAAGGCAGCTATTTAGGCGTTAAAACCTTTAACATGCGTCCGGGGGATACCTTCGCAATCATTTTAATTCCCAACCGCGCCACGATGCAGCAGGTGGCTGATAAATCGGTAACGGGAGATGATGTACGTCCTTTATTTTCCCTACCAATCGCCAATCCGGATGGTAGCTTAGTAACCGGACAAATTGCCGATATCACGGGTGAAGGAAACACCTTCGTCATGGAAGATCTGCGCCAAGATAGGCCAAATTCAGATAGAGATTACAACGACATTATCTTTCAAGTGCGGGGTGCGATAGGAAGTGCGGTTAGCATCGATAGCGTCATCAATCCTGCAAAAGAATGGCGCACTTCTAACATGGGTCAGGCTTTAATTGAGTATGCTAAAGCTTATGTAACGCCTGTAGATCCGATCGTAGAAACTCCCATAGAAGCGATCGCATCCAATCCCACCAAACCGAATATTCCTGTGGTGACGGTAGAAACTCCAACTATAACCGCACCGGAAATCACTAAACCGAATATCCCAGCGGTGGTAGAAACTCCACCGATTGCGCTCGCGCCAGAAGGCACCAAACCTGATATTCCGGTGGTAACGGTAGAAACTCCACCAATTGCGCTCGCGCCAGAAATCACCAAACCTAATATTCCAGTGGTGATGGTAGAAACTCCAACTATAGCCACACCAGAAGTCACCAAACCTGATATTCCGGTGGTAACGGTAGAAACTCCACCAATTGCTGAAGCACCGGAAATTACCAAACCCAATATTCCTGTAATAACGGTAGAAACTCCACCAATTGCTGAAGCACCAGAAATCACCAACCCTGATATTCCTGTCATCACGGTAGAGACGCCAACGATTACGATCGCGCCAGAAATTACCAAACCGAATATTCCTGTAATAACTGTAGAAACTCCACCAATTGCGATCGCGCCAGAAATCATCAAACCTGATATTCCTGTCGTGACGGTAGAGACTCCAACTATAGCCGTACCAGAAATTACCAAACCTGATATTCCTGTCGTGGTAGAGACGCCAACGATTGCGATCGCACCGGAAATCAGCAAACCCGATATTCCGGTTGTGACGGTTGAGATTCCTAATAATGCGATCGCGCCAGAAATCATTCAACCCACTATTCCGGTGGTGACGGTAGAAATTCCACCAATTGCGATCGCGCCGGAAATCACCAAACAGGATATTCCGGCGGTGGTAGAGACGCCAACGATTGCGATCGCACCGGAAATCATTCAACCAACTATTCCACTTGTGACGGTTGAGACTCCTAATATTGCGATCGCACCCGCTACTTCAGTGGAGAATACAACCAATTCGGTTACTACTCCTGCGATCGCACCGACTACTCCGACTCAAAATACAACTGGATCTAATTCGGTTGAAATAGCGGCGATCGCTCAGACACCAAAACCAACTACTCCGGTAAAACCACCAGTACAGTTTGAATTTCCCAAGCAAAATCAGCCTTACGTGGGAGTAATCGATACAGGTTTTGCTGGTAACAATCCCGATATTGACTATTCGCGAATTACTTTAGGTAAAGACCGAGTAGACGGCGATGCCAACCCATTATTGCAACCGGGTAAAGGTAGCGAACATGGCACGCATATTTTAGGCATTATTGCAGCGACTCAAAACAATGGCATCGGCGTTGATGGTATTAATGATGATGCGCCCCTCTGGTTAGGTCGTGCAATTGGTTCTGGAAAATGGGCAGATTCCCTAGTTGAATTTGTCGATGCTGCCAAAAAATCGGGACAACCGAATGCTGTTGTTAACCTCAGCCTTGACTTAACTCAAATTAATCCTGATGGCAGCGTCACGACTCGTTATGAATTAACGCCCGAAGAACGAGCGGCAATTGAATATGCGCGTCAACATAATGTGTTGCTTGTAGTCGCTGCTGGTAATGATGGTGGCGTCATGTCTGCTTTGGGTCAAGCTTCCCAAGAATTTGACAATATTATTACCGTTGGTGCAGCCGAACGAGTCAATAATGCAGTAGCCCTTTCTAAAGCTTACGACCGGGCAAATTATTCCAGCTACGGTTACGGTTTGGATATTATGGCTCCCGGCGGAACCGTTGAGTATCCAGAGTTATCGACAGTTGGGAATGGCGTAGGAACAATGGCTGGAACTTCGGTAGCAGCAGCTAAAGTTACGGGTGCAGTCTCTCAAGTTTGGGCAGCAAATCCGGGGTTAAGCTATCGCCAAGTGATTGAGATTCTTAAATCTACCGCCACCGATTTGAAAGAAATCGGGTGGGATATCGCAACAGGTGCTGGGTTGGTAAACATGCTGGCGGCGATATATTTAGCGAAAGCAACAGAGCCAGAAGAATATGATGTACTACCAACCCTAATTCCCGCTACTTGGAGTGGTGAAGGAAAGGTAACGCCAATGGAGCGTGCCAGTAACTTTACACCAGAAGAGTTTACATTGCGAGTCTGGCCTGATGATGGTGTAAATTTGCGTAATAGTCCAAATTTTGGCGATCGCGGCCCATATTCCATACCCAAAAATACTTGGCTGCAATTCGACGGCTGGACTTGGGGCAATGTAAATATCGATCCAATCACGAATCAACCGGATGCCTTGTATTACCGGACTTGGTATAACGGTCAGGCTTACTGGGTTCCGAGTATTTGGATTGACGGTTATCCACCCAGCCGACCATCTTTGCTGCCACCCGCACAACCGCAACCCCAAAGCCAACCGCAATCACAACCCCAAACCCAACCGCAATCGCAACCCCAAACCCAACCGCAATCGCAACCCCTAGTAGGCAAAAAAATTGCTCTAGATCCAGGACATGGAAACTCACCAGGAATATTTGACTCTGGTGCTGAGGGTTATGGCACTAACGAAGCGATAGAAAACATGGTACAGGCGGAAATTATCGCACAGTATTTAAGGCAACGCGGGGCAGAAGTCAAGATTATTGATGATGGCAGTTTGTCTCTAGAACAAATCGGTCAACAAAGTAGCGGTTCAGACCTATTTGTTTCCCTGCATCTCAATTCTTTCAACGATAGTGCCCAAGGTCACGAAGTCTACTCTCACCCTACAGCACCAGCCGTAGATAGTCGTCTTGCTCAAACAATTAATAGCGAATTAGATGCTGTTTTTCCAGATGCTGAAATTCCCAATCGCGGTGTCAAAAAACTTAATCTTGCTGTATTGCGCGGAACACCGACTGCTGTACCTGCTGTGTTGGTAGAATCGCTATTTATCGATGCGCCAGGGATGAGTCGTGCCAATGTAGAAAAAGCAGCAGGGGCAATAGCTCGCGGTATAGAAAAGTTTTTGACTGGAAATATTACTAACCCTGGGCCGACACAACCAAATACACCCGCCCCTGGAGTGCCGGGAGAGCGAACTGCATACAAAGTCCGTAATGGTGACACCCTCTCTGGAATTGCTCGGTTGAGGCTGGGGAATGCCAACCGCTGGCGAGAAATTACCAAAGATCCTGAAGGACGGCAACCTTTTACTGAAGCGGAAGCTCGTCTGATCAAGCCCGGTCAAACGATCTATTTGCCAGTAAAATCTCAAGTTGGTACAGGTCGTCCCGTGACGCCTCCCCCCAGTTCTACGCCAACACCAGTAATTCCTGACTGGCAAAAAGCTATTGACAAGGAAGCCCAGGAAATGGAGCGGCTGCTTGGCAAGCCCGTTGGTGATTACTGGGATGCCACAACCTCGCCATATGGCACAAATGGCAAAGGTCGCAACTACGAACACGGTACGGTGCATTGGTCGCCTCAGTATGGAGCGGTTGCCATCTGGCTCGATTTGCAACGGGAATATGCTGAGTATGTCTCTCCTAATGGTTCTGGTGGTTGGTTAGGTTTCCCCACCAAACGCGAGTATCCCTGGAATGGGGGTATGCGAACTGATTTTGAAGGAGGATACATTTTCTGGGACGGACGGGCTAAAGCATATCGTCCTGGGGAATTACCACCACGGCAGACTTTTCCATCCGAACCTGTGTTGTTTCAGACATCTCCTGATGCAAGGTTCCGTGCCATTTATAACTGGGCAGTAAATAATGGTTATGCTGGTGGTTTTCATAACTTCCATGAAGCTAATTACGGCCCACCTAACGGTTTAGTTTACGGCTCAATTCTGATTAAGCGTGAAGCCGCAGACTGGCGAGATATTCCAGCAGCCGAATTAGGTAATCCTCAAACATCAGAGCAACGTTTCCGTGCTGTATACGATTGGGCGGTGAAAAACGGTTACGCTGGTGGCTATCCTAATTTCCATAATGCAGATTATGGACAAGGCACCGTCTACGGCTCAATTCTGATTAAGCGTGAAGCCGCAGACTGGCGAGACATTCCAGCATCCGAACTAGGTAATCCTAAGAATGCTGAGGAGTTATTCCGAGCAATTAGTGATTGGGTAGCTCGAAATGGTTATGTTGCTGGCTATCCCAATTTCCACCAAGCTAATTATGGAAATGGCACAGTTTACGGCGTTACTTTGCTAAAGCCTGGATATGCTGAGTGGCGCGATATTTCCAGCCGAGATGTTTCATGGGAAACGGCTCCTGTTACACCGCCCCCACCTACTCAAACAGGTCGAGTTAAAGTAAACCTCAATTTTCGCCGCGAATCTAAGGTTGGCGATAACATTATCCGTCAGCTTCCCGCAGGTACAGAAGTCAAGATTTTGCGTCAGCTTACAGGCGGAACCTATGATGGCGATCGCAATCAATGGTACGAAGTAGAAGTTAATGGTCAACGTGGCTATGTTGCTGCCTACTATGTTGATATTGTTGACTCGGATAACGGTGGCGGATCTAATCCAGGAGGATCATCTGCTCGATTCACATTGCCGGAATATTACCAACGTTTGTATGGTCACACTCAAGCAGCATCATCTAGGCAGTTTGACACCCCTGATGATGAGGGACATGATGCGATTGATTCTAATGTAATCGGAAACGCTAGTAAACAAGTTCGTGCCTTAGTTGGCGGAAAAGTTCTGCAAGCCAAGAATGGGGTAAATCTTAGTAATGTTCGGATGGACAATACTGGTTATCACCCCGGTCTTGGAAGGCGCGTTATGGCTTCTAACTACAACGGCACAGTTGTAATTTGGAATGAAGACCTTCAGCGTGAATTTTGGTATTTGCACTTTGCACCAGGAAGTATTAATGAGGGACTTGTGGGAAAAATGGTTAATCCAGGAGATGTGATTGGAATTGAGGGTGAAACTGGTTGGTCTATAGGGGTTCATACTCATGTCCATGTTGACAATAAACAAGGTTCCGGTGGAACAAAAGAAGATCCGCAGGTAACTCTTGGCAATGCTCGTGGTCGAGGAATTCTTGATAAGAGGTACAAGTAAGTAGCTTAAAAAGCGATCGCTTGTGACTATATCTCATAGTGAACAGCGATCGCACCCCTCTCTCCTTCCCCCAAAAACCGAGCGATCGCACCCCTCTCTTCCCCCAATAAACCCATTGGCAACCATCAGCAAATCATCAACTTTATGACACAATCTTTCTGGCAAAATCTATTCAATTTTAAAAGCGCGATCGCCCCTACAGCCATCGCTGCTGCAAAAGACTTCGCCTAGGATGAAAAGAAGATGCGATCGCGAAGCGTGCCGGAGGCATATCGCCAAGCGTGGGGTGATAGTGAAGCGTGGGATGTGGGTGCGATCGTGCAGCGTGCCGTAGGCATATCGCTCTTGTGGGGATGAGAGTGCGATCGCTCTCGCGTCGGGTGTGTATATCGCCCCCAATCAATTTTTCAAGAGCGATCGCGTTATCACCCAATCTGGAAATAGTAGAATGCGATCGCATTTGCATATCTATGCAGGTGCGATCGCCAAGCGTGGGGTGATAGTGAAGCGTGGGATGTGGGTGCGATCGCGCTTGTGGGGATGTGGGTGCGATCGCCTTTTATTTTTTCTCAACTCGGGGCGATCGCTCTTACCCAAGGGAGGTATCAATTTCTCAAGAGCGATCGCGCTCGGCAATCTGGAAATAGTAGAATGCGATCGCTCCCTATCAATTTCTCAAGAGCGATCGCGCAACCTGTCTCTAAGATAAAATACTCAAGTAAAAAGCGAGTTGAGGAAAGAGGTAATACTATCAGTAACTCCACTCCAGCGCTAAATCCTACCGAAGCCGTCGAGTATATTGCTAATAAAATTGCCCTGGGCGAAGTAATAGTCATCGATATCTTCGGGGGTAAAATTTCCCAAATTCCCAATGCTATTAACGTTGATATCATCGCCGAATCAGGAATCAAAGCCTACGTTAATGACTTGGCGCAAATTTTTCCACCCAATAGCGTAGACGAAATTATCGCCAGCAGTCCGCAAGCACCCTTTCTAGAACAATCTGCACAAATCCTCAAACCAGGCGGACGAATTTACATCAATGCTACAAAAGGAAACAAATTTGCTAAAATCCCAGATCCAGAAACACGAGTTAAATTAGGATCGGATGCACTTGAACAATTAGGCTTGCGCCTAGTGCAAGACAGAAGCGAACTCGATCCCAGGTTTGCTCAACAAAGTTTTTTTAGAACCGACGGCATCCCAATTCCATCAAGTTCCGTTAAAACAACCATCCTGGAAAAAGCACAATGAATGTCATTAGTAACCATTTCGATCTACTCCATTTTACTGAGTGTATTTTTGAAAAACCAGTAATTTTAGGAGCAAAAATAATTATTCCAACCCATCAAATTGGACTTCTCCCCAGCCATCCGCTCAATCAAACCTCAGAGCTAATTTTCTTACCCCAATGTTGCCTGATTTTCGAGCAAGTTAAAAAATCTGTGCGTCAGCTTACAGGATATGTCGAAGAGTCCCCAGGTTCCGGTGAATTTAAGCCAAGCTCAGACCTTAAAAGAACCGTTATAGATGACTCATTTCCAATTGTTGATGAACCTGTGACTCTGTTTGAAATAGAGGGAATTTTTCAAAATCCTTTAGAGTGGGTTGATTGGGAAATTGAAAGTGCAGCATTTTATCTATTGGATTAAAAATTATGTTGACTACGTAAAAGTCGCTTTACTTCAAAAAGTGGCTGAGCTGGAATGTTCTCTTAAAGCTGCAATCGAAATGGCGATCGCTCTATCATAAAAATATGTAAATATGTGAAAAAAGGGGAAATCAATGAATAGCGCCTTCAACAATACAAACGTTAATATGCAACTCGTTGAATCCTTGATTCAAGCTATCTATGCACTCTCACCCGCAGAACAAATTATCGTGCGATCGCGCCTTCTAACCCACCTCCCAACACCCACACAAGAAACCACTCCCTCTAAGCGATCCGTTATCGACATTCTCAATGAATCTCCTGGACAACAACTCTTCCAAACCCCTGAAGAAGTCGATCGGTATCTGCAACAGGAGCGCTCGTCATGGGAAAGCTAAATATTCCAGCTGCGAGTATCGTGTATGTTGATACCGCAATCGTTATCTATAGCATTGAAAAATTTCCTGACTATTTTCCACTTTTAGAACCGATGTGGAAACAGTTACAAGCATCTGAGATTCAAGTCATCACGAGCGAACTTACCTTACTGGAAACACTCGTAATGCCTCTGGGAAACGCAAATACTGCTCTAGTCAATCGTTATGAAGCAATGCTTTTATCATCGGAAATTTCTCTAATTCCCATCAATCAAAGTATCCTCAAAGCATCTGCTATGATTCGCTCCACCACAAACCTAAAAACTCCTGATGCCATTCATGCAGCGACAGCCCTCAATTTAGGCTGCACTATCTTTCTGACCAATGATGCTGGTTTACGCAATGTTCCAGGCTTATCAGTTGTTGTATTGAAGGATGTATTGAACGCATGAAACAAGGATAGCTTCGCTTTCCTACACTACCAACTACTGAAGTGATATGCCTCTGGCACGCTGCACGATTGCAACAGCAACACCCAGTTAAGCAGTGCGATCGCACTCACCCTTTCCCCAATAAACCCATTTGTAACACTCAGGAAATCATCAACTTTATGGCACAATCTTTCTGACGAAATCTCTTCATTTTTAAAAGTGCGATCCTTGCAAAAGCGATCGCTGCTACAAAAGACTTCGGCTACGATGAAAAGAAGATGCGATCGCCAAGCGTGGGGTGATAGTGAAGCGTGGGATGTGGGTGCGATCGTGCAGCGTGCCGTAGGCATATCGCGCTTGTGGGGATGAGAGTGCGATCGCTCTTTTGGAGATGAGAAAGCGATCGGTTTCTCTGCCACCAATGCGGAAAGCGTAGCGTGCCGTAGGCATATCGCTTTTTTATAGGGAAGTGCTATACAGTATAAATATTATCCAACTCTTATCTCGCTCGGAGATAACAATGCAAATAACATTGAGCCAAGAGCAAACCCAAGTCCTAGAAGCTTTAGTAAAGCATGGGCAATATCCCTCACTTGAAGAAGCAATTAACACAGCCTTGCTGTTATTAATCGATGACGTTACCCTATCTGATGCCAACAACAGCCCAAACTATTTAGCTTGGGCTGAAGCAACTCGAAAAAAAATCGATTTAGCACGAGAACAGGCGCAACGCGGTGAAGTCCTAAATGTAGAAGACGTATTAGCTCAACTTAGAGATAAAGTGAAAAAAGCCAGAGAAGTAACAGCATGAATCCCTTGGTTATTACGATCGAGGCAAGTCGAGATTTATCCGAAATTTCTGATTACTTTTTGACCCAAAGTGTAGATGCAGGAGAGCGCTTTGTGGAAGCATTTGGTAAAAAATGTCAGCAGCTCGCACAGTTTCCATAATTGGGACGCTCCTATTCACAATTTGGCCCCAATTTACGCGGGGTGCCATTGATGGGATACATCATTTTTTATCAAATTGTTGATGATGGCATTGAAATTTTGCGAGTTATTAGCGGTTATCGTAACTTGGAAGATGTTTTCAATACTGATTGAGTAAAAGCAATGCACGAGCATCTATTTAAGTCAAGCGAGAGCGCCCTTTATTTTTTCTCAACTCAGGGCGATCGCTCTTACCCAAGGG
>DNGG01000536.1:7554-26915 GCA_003486675.1 Cyanobacteria bacterium UBA11372 | reverse complement strand
ATTAGCGGTTATCGTAACTTGGATGATGTTTTCAATAATGATTGAGTAAAAGCAATGCGCGAGCCTCTATTTAAGTCAGGAGCGATCGCCTTTTTGTCTTATTCTCAAACAATAGCGATCGCGCTATCAAGCAATCTGGAAATAGTAGAATGCGTTCGCGTAGCGTGCCCTTGGCATATCGCGCAGCTAGCCCTTGGCATATCGCTTTTTTCGGAGAGAAGCGATCGCTTTTGTCGATTGATGTCGGTGCGCTTGTGTCAAGTTGAATTAGAGAGTGCAATTAGCAACGTGGCAATGCGCTCAACTTCTTGTTGTTGCAAACTCATCCGGGCAGCATCAAAATCACCATCATGGTAATTGCTGATGCGCGATAGTAGCTGCGCGATGCTTTGATCCAAAGCTTGCGATACCATTGAGAAAATCCTTATTTACAGGGTTTGACTGAGAAGGCGGTGGACTGTGGTAGGCGAACCGCCTTCTCTATTACTATTAAATCAAGTTAATTTGTAGTCGTCAAGTTAACTTGTATTAATACCTTGTAGCAGAATATTGTACAAATGAGTGCAGGTAAGAAATTTATGAGCCTTAGAGAATCACTAGGACTCACCCAAAGGCAGATAGCGGAAACAGTAGGTGTAACCGATCAAACCGTCTCTAATTGGGAGCGTGGCGTTCATGTTCCACGCCTAACATTGATGCAAACTGTGAAGCTTTGCCAAATTACGAATTGCTCTTTGGAAGATCTAGCTAAGTTGTTTGAACCGGAAAAGGATTCCGACTGAGCTGTGGTACAGCCTTCTCTTACACTGTTCCGTAAACTACCAATTTTTAGTTGTCAAGTCTCAGGTTAGAGTTTATAGTAAAGAGCATAAATCAACCGATAATTGAGAATTGAGGTTGAGCAAGCGACTGTCTAAAATGAAGGTCAGAAAGGTTGTGGAACGGGAGTTCCCAGGATTGGGAGCCAGAATCAAGCGAGCAAGAGAGGCGGATTCGCGCTCTCTAATTCAGATTTGCGGCGAAATTGATATGACTCCCGCCAACTGGTACAAAATTGAAAAGGAAGAAACCAAGTTTTTGCCCTTAGAAACATTAAGGAAAATTGAAGGTGTCTTAGGAGTAGATTTGGGGGTAAATATTGATGATTAATCCACAAAATTTGGTAGGTGAATCGCCTTTTTTATTAATGATGGTAGTACCATATACTAGAATAAAAGTATAGTTTTAATTATGCCCGCAGAAATAAGGCTTAAGCAGGTCAAATAATCTAGTGAGTTGAATCAGTATGACTTGGTCTAGTTCCAAGTCTAAGATGTTTCAGATAAACCCGGTTTATTTGCCTGGGTGGAACACAACATTGTAGGGACACGGCATCACAAAAACTTTGCCCGATGGGACAAATCTTACTGATGCCGTGCCCTTACTACTCACATGCGCGAGAGGGCAGCTACCTTAGAAAGCTTATCTGTTTGGAGTCCCTTCAATTCATCCAGATGCAACCATCCCTCTTTCACCAATCTGGCAAAAATAAAGAGGAGAACTGAATAACTGTAGTCGTACTTGCCATCGATATCGTGTCTTCTGGCACTTAAGAAATCGTGCAAACGCCACATATCATCAAGTTCTGCGATCGCACTTGCTTGCGCGCGAACTTCCTGTATCAAAGCCGCGATTTCTCGCTCATAGGCTTTCTCGAAGGCTTCTTTAGCCACTTTCTGCTCTGTCTTAGACCACTCAATTTCACTCACTTGCATCATCCAACCTAAACTATCATTATCTAAATTTATCGAATTGCACCCTTAATATCATGTCCGGTAGCATCGGTAGCTGCACGTCGGGGCGGGTTTATTTATCCAGTGCGCTGCGTTCAAAGATCTCACGTAAAACCCGCCCCTACACAATCAAAAACACTTGCACAACCTTTGCTACCGAAGATGATATAACTCCCAAGCAAAAGAGCGCCCTTTAGAAAAGAGCGCTCATCCACCACGATCTAAGGTTTACTCGCGCTTAGCGATCTAGCGAACCAGATTTAATAGTTCTTTGGGAGAAGCGAGCAAATCAATTGCTACAAAGAAAATTTTGTTTTCCGGATTGAGCAAAAACCGCCAAGCCATATTCATGCCCACGCCAGCACCAAACCAGGGAGTTTGCACTTTACCAGTGACTTTGATCTGGGTGTAACCATCTTCTGCGGGTTCAGCAACGCCTCGTTCTGGCATTAACTTGAGGTTCTGACAATCTTCCCGGAAAAACCGCAGCACGGCATCTTTGCCCACAATCGGTTTTTGGAAGGGAGGTTGCAGGGCACCATCAAGAGTAAATAGCTCGATCAGCGCATCAAAATCGTTGGCATTCAGGTTATCCATGTAGCTCAGTACGGTTGGATTATCAATGCCTTCAATCGTGACTTTCGTCCGCTGTGAAATTTCTTTGGGAACAACAACAGGTTCGGCAACTCGGTTATAACTACCCAATTTGCTCGTATCAAACCCCATGTCAACCACAGAATTACGTAATACCGTAATCTGCTGACCTGACTCCAGAGTTCTGATTGCTTGCAGTACGGCTGAAGCATTAGCAGAAAGTTTATAACCCTCTGGAATTGGAGCAACTATTCCCTGCTCCATCCATTGTCCCAGCTGATACCAAAAACCTAATTTGATGTTGGCTGACCAGGTAGCATAGGTTCGACCAATCGGTGTGTCAGCGCGGTTTGCCAAGTCACACATCACCTGGGACTGTTCGCGAAATGACATTTGCCGAATTTGATTCATAGTTGCTTCGGCAAACTGCATATTCGCTGCTCCTGGAGCAGCAATTGTGATTGATTTACCCATTTCAAGGTATGCAAACCAAATCAATGCGAGTTGATCTTCGGCACTCAACTGACTAAACCTGGCAATTGTGGCTGGCACAGCATCAGCGGATAAAGTGTTAGGGAAAATACCGCGAGCTGAGTCGATAGTAAATGGCATAGTACAGATCCACCTTATTGACTAGATTTGCAACTGGCACAAAGGTCAAACCGAGAGCTTCCAGAGAATGAAACCTTACCTGCCCATGCTTAAATTATCACAAAAATTTACAATAAGTCAACAAATCTTCATATATGTCTCAGAAATATCCCTCGGTTCTAAGCCGATACCGTTGATAGTGGTTTGCAGCAGAGGTACGTGGAAGGGGCGATCAACAGCATTAAACCTTTACACCAAGAGCCTTCTGGCTTTGTTGCACTCGCTTGTCATCCGCTGCAACAGCAGTCAGCCGGTAATGTCTACTTATTAATCTCTTAAACGTTTCTTAACAATAAGGCAGTTGTATGCAGGATTTACCCACGACAAAGCCTATTCTCGGTTTCAGAGCCAGAAGATTTCGGATGCGTCCCTATTTTGCTAGAATTCAATCTCAATAATTCAGATAAAAGTCTTTAATTAAGGCAATAAATTCAGCGGTATAGATATGTCTGTCTGCTTCTATGGTAAGGGTGTTTTCTTGATATTCCGATTGATTTTTAGCCAGTACTATTATAACGCGCTTAATGGGGCTATTTAATGTTGGTTTAACGTAGAGTTTACGGTAGCAAAAAAAACCAAATGCTTCGGCTTTTTGATGTAAAGTTTGGGATGCTTCAGTTGGATAAATAACAACTAGCCGACCGTTTTGAGATAGTAATTGTTGTGCTGCTTGTAACAGATCGACTTGCTCGAGGCGATCGCTATGGCGGGCGATCGCTCTCTCCTTATTGGGTGCTTTATAGGCGTTGGCAAAAAAAGGTGGATTCGAGACGATCAGGTCATACCGCACCGAGCAAGTGGGAGTATAGTCTTGGATAGAAGAATGGTATACATTGATACGGTCACAGAAAGGCGATCGCTCGACGTTTTCCCGCGCCTGAATGCAAGCATCGCGATCGATCTCCACGGCGTCGATTTTAGCTAGCGATCGCTGCGCCAACATCAGCGCCATCAAACCCGTCCCCGTGCCGATATCGAGAATGTGTTGTGAGGAGGCGATCTCCGTCCACGCCCCCAGTAGAACACCATCAGTACCCACCTTCATGGCGCACCGATCCTGAAAAATCGTGAATTGTTTAAAGCGAAAGTACGGATTGGGAATTCTAGCCACACACTTGGGTAAACTACTAGGGAAGGTTTATATCCTATGCACCGATTGGTTTTCGGAGATTATATGCTGGAACAAGGTAAAAAGTACCGTCTCGTAACACGTAGCGATTTTGATGGACTCGCCTGCGCGATTTTACTGAAAGAGCTTAACGTTATTGATGACATCAAATTCGTCCATCCCAAAGATATGCAGGATGGCAAAATATCGGTTACCAGCCGAGACATCACCACTAACTTACCCTATGTAGAAGGCGTCGGTCTAGCTTTTGACCACCACTTCAGTGAAACGATTCGCCATGAAACAATTAAGGCCAATCATATTATCGATCCTGATTCCCCTTCAGCCGCTAGAGTTGTCTACAACTACTTGGGTGGGCAAAATAAGTTTTCCAGAATTTCTCCGGAAATGATGGATGCTGTAGATAAGGGAGATTCTGCTCAATTCACAATGGAAGAAGTGCTGCATCCAGAAGGATGGGTGCTGTTGAATTTCTTAATGGATGCCCGCACGGGTTTGGGACGCTTTAAGGATTTCCGCATCTCTAACTATAGCTTGATGATGCATCTGATTGACTACTGCAAAGAACATACAATCGAAGACATCTTGAATTTGCCTGATGTTAAAGAAAGAATAGATGTTTACTTCGAGCAGGAAGAAAAATTTAACGAACAAATTCAAAGGTGTTCCAAGGTTTATAAGAACCTGGTGGTAATCGATTTAAGAATGGAAGAGACTATCTATGCAGGCAATCGATTTATGATTTATGCTCTCTTCCCCAATTGCAATATTTCGATTCACCAAATGTGGGGTTTGCAACAGCAAAATACAGTTTTTGCGGTGGGTAAGTCAATTTTCAATCGCACCTCCAAAACCAATATTGGTGAATTGATGCTCAAGTATGGCGGCGGCGGTCATGCGAATGCCGGAACTTGTCAAATTAGTCACGATCGGGCAGATGAGGTGTTAAAAGAATTGATCGCTCAGATTAATGCTGACGGTTAAAGCTCCTACCCTCGAAGGGTAGGTCTACACAAACAAAGCCTGCCTACGCAGGCTTTAAAATTTAGCTATCCATTTGCCATTGAGAGGGTGAAGAAGAAGGTTGCACCTCGATCGGGGGCGGCTTCTGCCCAGATCCTTCCTGAGTGCCGTTCGATAATACGGGCGACAGAAGCCAGCCCAATCCCATTACCAGAAAATTGTTGGCGATCGTGCAAGCGCTGAAATGGTTGAAACAATTTATCTGCATGGTTCATGTCAAATCCTGCACCATTGTCTTGGATGTAGAACGCAGCAGAATTTTCGATGTAACCAAATTCGATCCTGGTGTGAGGTGTTTTAGCTGAATATTTCCAAGCGTTGGACAGCAAGTTTTCCAAGACAACCCGCAGTAACACCGAATCGCCTTGAGCTATGAGAGAGTCTGCGATCGCTACCTCAACACAACGTGCTGGATCGCCAGCTTGCAAGTTAGCTATAATTTCCCGCGCCATGCTGCTCAAATCAACTGTTTGACATGAGATGTCTGCACGTTTAACATGGTGCAGCAACAGCATTCCTTCAATTTGAAGATTGATGCGAGTAACTGCCTTTTGAATCTGAGCGAGGTAGTCTTTTCCTTGATTATCTAATTGCTGCGCGTATCTCATTTGAAGTACGCTACTGTACCCACTCAAGATAGTTAAAGGCGAGCGTAAATCGTGGGATAGCGTGTAGGCAAATGCTTCGAGTTCTTGGTTGGCAGCTTGTAATTCATGGGTGCGATCGCGAACTCGTTGCTCTAGTTCTGTATAAACTTGCACATTCTCTAGTGCCACAGAAGTCGTATCCGCTAAAGCTTGCAATAGTCGAACTTCTTCAGGGGTAGCAACGTGAGGTTTTGCCCAATAGTTACCAATTGCTCCAATCGGATTTTGAGTCCGAATCGGTACCATCGCCAGACTTTTGATAAAAGTAGGACGGTAGGCTGCAATGGGAATTCGTTCATCTCCCTCAACATCTGGAATCACTACGGGTTGACGACTTCGCATACACCATCCACCAATGCAAATACTTTGGGGAAATCGTTGCCCTTTCCACAGCGGACTGATGGCATCTTCGTCTACGTAGTAACAAAAGTCTCCATCTTTAAGCACAAATGTGGCGCCATCTGCCTGAGTAAGTTTCCGCGCTGTTTTACGAACGATCTCGGTAATCGTTTCTAAATTTCGTGCCAGGGAAAGTTCTTGCACCACAGTCACCAGCAATTCCATCCCTTGTATGTAACGCTGCTGTGCATCAAGGGATCTCAAAGACGATTCCGGCAAAGAAGTTTGTTGCATTATGGCTGATGTCGAGCTGGTACTGTGGAATAACCTACCCATTGATTCAATTTAAAGTTTGATAACTTTAAATTGCTTGACCTGATTAGCTTTACTAAATTTTATATTTTGAATGGCGATCGCTCTGCACTAATCGTTAAATAATCAAGTGATACTTCAGTTTAACATTCCCCTGGAAATAAACAGTTGCCTGCGTTACGAGTTGACAATCAAGTGTCCTGTAGTAGCTGGCTGGTATAAGCTGCTGAGCGATGCGATCAACTTCCCGATAATTCCGAAAAAACCAATTGCGCTCGTTTAGGATGCGGCATGTCGGTTCAATATCATGTCCACCTGCGTTCGGCATCGCCCGCGGCGGGCGGGTTTATCAATACAATTCGCTTTTGATCAAAGATGGCTGGTACAACCCGCCCCTACGACGCTATTAACTATAAGTTTGATACTACCACCAGATGATATAATCCAATTAGCAATTAGCTATTAGCCTGTCTTCACTGGCAAAACCGATCGCTAGCAACTAAGCTTACCGATCCCGATCTCCAAATGCAGATATACCAAAAAATAGCATCAGCAAGCCGCCGATTAATATAACCAAGGCTAATCCACCTACTACTAAGTCTAATACGTTTGTTGTTTCCATGATTGGCGATCGCTTCCTCCAGTCAGAACGAATCATACCAGTTTATGGCCTATCCGCCCAGCAGCAGAGAACCTGGTACAGCTTTCTTAATCCAGTCGGTGACTAGAATTTGTTCTGACTCGCAGGCGATGATGCGATCGCCGTTTAAATTGCGAAAACTCACATCCTGCGGCAGCTTAATCTCTTCACCCGTTGGCATTATCATGCTTTTAATCTGCGAAACCTCAAAAGGACGCATGGTATAAAACACAACATATTTCCCACCTTCTCCAGCTAAAACCTCAGCTAAACAAGCATCATTTCGATAATCGGTTACTTTCGATTTCATGCGTGGAAATAGGGCAGTTGTGCGATTGGCTTTGAAAAATGGAGCGCGTGTTTCTCTCGACCAATTGACGCGCAGGGAAGCAGGATCTGACAAAATTTTGCCACAAATTATATCGATATCTACTGCTACATCACCCTGTTGTTCCAGATGCCGCAAGTCTAAGCGTACCGTATGCAAACCCGCCGCTTGTAAAGCATCTAATTTGTCAAGAATAAACTGGTCTTTATCGAGGAACATAAAGGTTCCGTGGGCTGTTTCCAAAGTAGGTAAATGCCGATTGGGATTGTCTGCAAAAGCAGCAGTAGCTTCCAAATACAGAGGAGATTCTAAATTAAAATTATCCTCTTCACCCCTGCTCACCTGCTCACCTGCTCCCGGAGTCACCTGCTCCCCTGCTAAATGTTCTACTAACAGACTTCGCGGCGAATAAAACAGTAAAATTTGTCCTACACCCAGCAATTCGCAGGCGACAGGAAGCGCTTGGCAATATTCAATTAGTTTTTCTTCCGGTAGTTCTATAGATAGGACGAGACGTTCCAAAGATCCAGAAAAAAATTCGCACCACCCTAAGAGTGATTCCAGGTTATGATTGCCTGTTTCAACAATTAACTGAAGCGGGATTTCTGGGAAATGAACTAACAGCCAATAAGCCACACCCGGATCGCAAACGCGGATTGCATCGAAGCAGTTCAGATTCCATTGTTGCAGGATGCGATCGCACACCCCCCTCATCACCCGTTCAGGCATCAATACATCCCAAACCAAAACCGGGCGCAGTCCTCGATTTCTAGCTTCTGCTGCTAACAAATGTACCTTTTCTTCAGAAAGCTTTCCCTGTCTAGCTAATAAAGCAGGTTCCAACAACACCTCATGCAAATTGGCAGCGTTAGCGCATCGCTCAATATCGGAAATAGAAGCAACAAAAGTATTAAATTGCATATAGATTTCTGGACTTAATGCGACAAATTTTCACATTCTAACCCCCCTTGGCAAGGGGGGCAGGGGGATCGTTTGCGGGATTTTAACTGCTGGGGCAAATCGAACTACATTTAATTTCGTGACATTTTGTAGGTTTACAGGTGCATCAATTTTAGGAATGCGAACCACACTATCTTGTCGCATGGAATTTATGCGATCGCCCGTCACCGAAAGCAACCTTTCAACCTTCCATCCTATCGCTTCCCCCTCAAAAGGAATAATTTCAATATCATCGCCAATTGCCAAAGGTTCAACCAATTGCACAACAATTTCTTCTGGCGTTGACTCGAGTACAAGACCTAAATATTGATGCGTTCCCGTATTAATTCCCGATAGCTGTCCGAACACAGAATCCCTGCCTGCTGGCATTTCCAACGAACCGGAAAAGTAGTCTCGGTGGGGAACAGATTGTAGTTCTGCTGCTGCAATTTGAAGTATTTCTTCGGTCAAATTTCCTTCTGCATAGGCATCAATTAATCTGCGATAAACCTTGCACGTCAGGGCGACGTAGAAGGAAGATTTCATCCTTCCTTCTATTTTTAAAGAGCAAATCTGATGTTTAAAAAAATCTCCAATCTGATATATTCCCCACAAATCTCTGGAGGACATAAACGTTACTAAATCATCCTGTTTCTGGTCATCACTTTCTAAGTGATAGGGCAATCTACACGATTGAATGCATCCGCCGCGATTAGAGTCTCGCCCTGCCGTAAAGTTAGAAATAGTGCAATGACCAGAATAAGCCATGCACATAGCCCCGTGGGTAAACATTTCCACATCGATGCCCGAATGCTCTCGAATTGCACCAGCCTCGGCTATACTGAGTTCTCTACCGACAATCAGACGCTTAACTCCGATCTGCTTCCACAAACGCCCAGCATAAGAATTGAGGCAAGAAGCTTGAGTCGATAGGTGGATATTGAGATTGGAACTATTTTTAATCGTGCGAATCACGCCGAGATCGGAGACAATCACTCCATCGACGCCGATGGCAGAGAGAAACTGACAATAGTCTGCCAATCCCTCAAAATCGGCATCGTGGAGAAAAGCGTTAAGCGTGATGTAGACTTTAGCCTCCTGCTGATGAGCAAATGCTACGCCCAAGGCTAACTCAGAATCGGTAAAATTGTCCGCCCGCGCCCGCAAACCATATTTCTGCCCTCCTAGATAAACGGCATCTGCACCATAGGCGATCGCAACTTTTAACCGTTCCAAATTTTTAGCTGGGACTAGCAGTTCTGGTTTCCACATGGCAACAATTTTATCGATGCGGGAATTTTTATTTTAACGCAATTTGCTAGTTACATCCAAGCTGACTGGTAATAGGTAATAGGTAATGGGTAATTGCCAATACAATACCCCCAATGAATCCAATTACCAATTAGCAATTAGCAAGCTCGCAATGAGCAACTTGAGTTATTTTAGCGGTATTTGCCAAATTTTAATAGTTTTGCGATCGCTACCCGTCGCAATTGTATGCCCGTCGGGACTAATCGCCAGCGGACTAATCGGCAAATTATTCCCATAGTTGAAATCCCCTGTAAGCGTGCGAATTTCTTTTCCGGTGGAGAGATTCCACATTTTCATAGTTTTGTCAGCACTGCCACTGATAAGCGTTTGCCCATCTTGGATTATTGCTAGGTAATTTACAAAACTGGTATGTCCAGTTAGGGTATTAATTTCTTCCCCGGTAGCGATATTCCAAATTTTGATAGTTTTGTCAGCACTGGCACTCAATAATTTTTTTCCATCTAGACTAATCGCGAGGTAATTAACAAAGCTGGTATGTCCAGTTAGGGTGCGAATTTGTTTTCCCGTTGCCAGATCCCA
Organism: Cyanobacteria bacterium UBA11372; assembly: GCA_003486675.1. Classification (GTDB taxonomy): domain Bacteria; phylum Cyanobacteriota; class Cyanobacteriia; order Cyanobacteriales; family Aerosakkonemataceae; genus Microseira. The sequence goes on along the minus strand of DNGG01000536.1, from coordinate 16,690 downwards.
GATTTTAATATTCTTGTCCGCACTAGCGCTAAATAATGTTTTTCCATCGGGGCTAATTGCCAGAGAATTTACCGAGGTAGAATGCCCTTTAAGCGTGCGAATTGCTTGCCCATTGGATAAGTTCCAAAGTTTAATAGTTTTGTCAGCACTGGCACTGGCTAAGGTTTGCCCATCGGGGGTAATAGCGAGATAATTCACATAACCAGAATGGCCTTTAAGCGTGCGAATTTCCTTGCCAGTGGCAAGATTCCAAAGTTTGATTGTTTTATCGGCACTGGCGCTGAATAAGGTTTGCCCATCGGGAGCGATCGCCAGATAATTAATAAAGCTATTATGGTCTTTAATTGTGCGAATTTCCTTGCCGGTGTAAAGATTCCAAATTTTGATTGTTTTATCAGCACTGCCGCTAATTAATGTTTCACCATCGGGACTAAAAACGAGGCAATTAATAAAGCTGGAATGTCCCGTAAAAATTTTGACTGGCGAGATATTTTCAATCGGGTTAATTGGGGGGTTTTTATGGTAAATTTCCCAACTTCTATATCCTCCTAATGCTACAGCTAAAGCCACGGCTCCTAAGATTAGCCATTTTTTATTTTGCCCTATAACTTTACTTGGACTTAAGGACACTTTGGCTGAAGATTGCATCAACGTATTGCTAGTGCTACCAGCCGCAGGAAACTGACCATAATAAATCTCCTGGGATATTTTAGCTAACCCGTCTATAATCTCCTGGGTATTTTTAGGTCTGTCTGCTGCTTTAGGAGCAATTAGCTTATCAATAAAATCGGCAAGTGGGGGCGCTAGGTCGGGAGCAAAATTGCGCCAGTTTAATTCATTTCTAATTGCATCATAAATTGCTTGATTTGTCAGGTTCTTACCCGTGAGTAAATAAACAAAAGTCCGTCCCACAGAATAAAAATCCGATTGGGGTACGGCGTGACCTTGTTCTTGTTCTGGAGCCGTATAGCCAGCAGAACTTACCTTTGTAATGCTGCCCGTTCCGCTCACTGCTGCCAGGTAAGTAAAGGTCATTTCTCTAGCAGTGCCAAAGTCAATTAATACCAATTGACCGTTGGGGCGAAGCATGATATTTTCTGGTTTTATATCGCGATGAAAGTAGTTTTTTTTATGGACGAGATGCAAAATTTCTGCTAGTTGTTTTAACCAATTTAGCGCTTGGTCTGCACTGATAGGGTGATTGCCTTGTTGCTGCATCCATTGTTTTAAATTTGGCCCTTCAATTTTTTCCATGACGATGCAATGCAGCGGCTCTTTTGCACCTCTAGGAAAAACTTGAAAGTATCCATCCGGCTCGATTCTAGGAATTCCTGGATGGTTTAACTGACTCAAGACTACCGCTTCTTGTTGGAATAGTTCGACGGCTTTGGGGTTGGTGTTGTGATCTTCTTTTAAAACTTTGAGAATTTTGGGGGTTGACCCGTCAAATGCTTCATAAATCTTGCCAAAACCGCTTTTGTCGCTTAAAAGGCGCATCACTAGGTAGCGCCCTTTTAGTAACAACTCCGAACCGCAGTGACGACAAATTACACTATTGGCGTTGCCCGCGTCGTTGGGCTTGGGACAATTGGGATTGATACAGTAGCTCATAACTGGCTACGAAATTCCTCTATCTTTAGTTTAAATAATGGCTCTTTTTTTTTCCTGGAGGGATGGGGGGGATGAGCAAGCAATGGTCAGGACTTACGCCAAGAAACCGGGTTTCTATGAAAATCGTCGGTTTGGCAACTGGAGATCTGCACAGAAACCCGGTTTCTACCAATCCAGGTCAAACCCATTTCGATGCTGCCCACCAGACTTGCTAAGCTGATTCATGCAGTAGATATTGCCGGATAGGGGCGGAGGAAAACCTGTGGAAGTCTCCCTCGAAAAGTTATGGAGCCAGGTTCTGGAGCGATTGCAGCTACAGTTGAGCCGCCCTACCTTTGAAACTTGGATCAAAACCGCCACGGCGGAACAACTGGAAAATAACTGTCTGGTGATTCGCACGCCTAACCCATTTGCTCGCAGTTGGCTACAGAAGTACTACATCAAAACCATCGCCGAGGTGGTGCAAGATATCTTGGGTCAGTCGGTGGAAATTTACATTAGCGTCGTGCAAGGGGATGAAGATATTACTAGCGATATGGAAATTTCTTGGCCTCTCCCAGTCAATCCCAATCCCCCAGAAGCTACGTCCTCACAGCGACCTCGACCCACAACGTTAAATCCCAAACATGTTTTCTCGCGGTTTGTGGTAGGGTCTAACAATCGCATGGCTCACGCTGCTGCTTTAGCAGTCGCCGAATCTCCAGGGCGGGAGTTTAATCCGCTGTTTCTCTGCGGGGGTGTTGGTTTGGGGAAAACCCACCTGATGCAAGCTATCGGTCACTATCGCCTTGATATTAGTTCGGATGCCAAAATTTTTTACGTTTCCACTGAGCAATTTACTAACGATCTGATTGCGGCGATTCGTAAAGATAGTATGCAAAGCTTCCGCGAACATTATCGCGCCGCCGATGTGTTGTTAGTGGACGATATCCAATTTATTGAAGGAACAGAATATACTCAGGAAGAGTTTTTCCACACTTTTAATACGCTACACGAAGCTGGAAAACAAGTGGTTTTGGCAGCAGATCGACCGCCGAAGCAGATTTCTCGATTGCAAGACCGCCTTTGTTCTCGGTTTTCTATGGGGTTGATTGCTGATATTCAGCCGCCGGATTTGGAAACGCGGATGGCAATTTTACAAAAGAAGGCGGAGTATGAAAATATGCGCTTATCTCGCGATGTAATTGAATACATTGCGACGAATTACACCTCAAATATTCGGGAATTGGAGGGTGCTTTAATTCGCGCTGTGGCTTATATTTCGATTTCAGGGTTGCCGATGACGGTGGAGAATATCGCCCCGGTTTTAAATCCGCCAACGGAAAAAGTCGCGGCGACGCCGGATGCGGTGATCATGGTGGTGGCGGATGCGTTTGAGGTGTCGATTGAAGATTTGAAGGGTAACTCGCGACGACGGGAAATTAGTGTGGCACGCCAAATCGGGATGTATCTGATGCGCCAACATACGGATTTGAGTTTGCCCAGAATTGGCGAAGAGTTTGGCGGCAAGGATCATACCACGGTGATGTACAGTTGCGATAAAATTTCCCAGTTGCAAAAGAGCGATTCTAATATGGCGAATACTCTGCGGCAGCTGAGCGATCGCATTAACCTCGCCAGCAAATCCCCCAATCGCTCCTGACGCTCCTACACCTAGCGTTCCGGGTAAGTGCAGGCTTCTCAAACATTCCGCACCCTCAACTGTCAGATTCTGGACTTACGCTTGGGCGAGCTATCACCTTTGTTTCTTGCTGGGATCTCTCCTGCCAAAGCGACGATTTCTCATAGAAACCCGGAATATGCGCCTAAGTCCTGAAATTGAACGCAGATTCCACACCCTAAACTGTCAGCCAGGGAGTGAATATCGATCAAACCAGGCATCTGAAAGCAAGCACAACCTTTGTTTTTGAGGACACCCAGTTAATCATCAAAAATCGGACTTATTGACAAGGGGCGATCGCTCTGTTCGCTTTGGCGATATGGCTTTCACCTTCAAGTACCAAATTTCTAACTTCCAAACAAATTAACTAACATTAAGGATTAAAGCTTTCCCTGTAGCAAATGCAATAATTATTTTATGCCATCCTAATTTAAATTTTTTTTATTATGAATCTACCAATTAAATTCTCCAGCCTGGTTACCCTGGGATTCCTCTTATTATCGCCCATATCTGTAGTTGTTCAACTTGAGCCAATAGTTGTGCTTGCACAGACATCTCAAGATAAAAAAACACAAGCAGATCGCCTAATTGAAGAGGCCGATGGGTTAGCCGCTGACAATTTTATCAAAGCTTTAGATAAATACACCCAAGCTCTGCAAATTTATCGACAAATTAGAGAGAGCGCGGCGGAAAGCGCAACTCGCCAGAAACTAGAGTCCGCTTTAGTGGCAGCCCAGCCTCTGGCAGAACAGGAAGAGAAAGAGATGATGGGGACGATCTCTAACTTAATTGCCAAGTATCCCAAAACAGAAAATAATATCACCGCTATTCGCCTGCAAGAATTAACAGCTAGCAAACTAGGGTTTGCTATTAGGGGATCTGCTGAAGACGCACCGATGCAAATCTCCGAGGTAAATCAAAAAGCTTTTGAGGGAATCAGAAAAGAACTCAATCAATATATAGAAGCACAGATAAAAAACCCTACTAATAAAATAGACCAACCGCCAGAAAAATTACGGCGCTATCTCGCTGCCAACGCCGATACTTTAGCAGCCCTGCGTACCCTAATTTTGAATAACGAACAGCCTCGTTGGGCAACAGATGTAACGCAGCTTTACGAAAAAAATTACAGTTACGCACTGCCGAGCCATCTGGGTATTGTCAATCTTCAAAAGATTTTAGCACTGGACATCCTAGAGAAACAACGAGCGGGCAAAACCCAAGAAATGCAGGAAGCTTTGGAAGTTTCTTGGAAAATCGGCCAATCTTTGCAAAACAGTCCATTTCTTATCGGTCAACTGGTGAGCATTATTAATACCAGAATACAGGCAGGAGTGATGCGTAAACTAGACAATCTGTCTTCAAAGTGGCAAGAGCGTCTCGTCGCACACGATTACCGCAAATCTGCCTTAAGTTCTCTGGAAGTAGAAATGGTTTCTACGGTTGGCTTTTTCAATCAAGTCAATCCATCCGAGGTAGAAAAGCAACTTGAGGAACTAGAATTAGACGCAGGGTTAAAATATCTCAAGTCTATGGGCTGGCAGCAATGGTCAGAATCTTTGCGTAAAAATTATTTACGCTGGATTGCTATTAATAATTTTCAGACCGAACGAAGAATAGCCGCCCAACTTGCCCAGGAAAATATCTGCAATCTTAATTATGATTCTTGGTTGGAAAGACAGGATATTAACAAAGCACTGTTTTTTCCAGAGGATGTGTTTGCAGGCGATCCAGGATACGGGAGCTTTGGATGGGTAAACAGCGGTCGCTTCATGCTCGAATTGGAATTGACGCAGAAAATTTTACAAGTGAAGGAACTAGCAGCAAAAGCAGGAACATTTCCCCAGTCAGTTCCAAGTATGGATTCGTCTGTATGTCCCGGTAGCAAATGGATTTACCAAGTCTCGCCAAACGGTACAATGTCAATTTCCTTAAGTCCTATCCCCGCTTGGTTATCCGAATATAAAGGACTGCCATTAACATACCGAAAAGACTAGCATTTTCAGATTAAAACCACTTGAAATTCACCATTAGTTTGGCGATCCTTTACTCCAGTCGCCGTCTCACGCTCCCATCCCCCCTACCCCCCTTTTTAAGGGGGGTAGGGGGATGGGAGCCTCCTGCGGACTTAGCTGAACCGAAATGTAAAGGATTGCAAAGAATGTCAGCAACTATGGAAATTTTGTGGAAAAATCCTTGATTTAAGGGCAAATATTCACAGAGTATAAATACTCTGTGGAAAACTCCGGGGATTTTTCCACAAGTTTTCCACAGGCGATCGGTTCCAGAAGCCGCGATGCGGAAAGAATTTGCCAATTTTTTCCACATTTTCCACAGTGTTTACTACTGCGGTTGTTAAAAATTACACTCGTTTGACTAGGTAACGAGGGTGCAAAGTCTTCAGGAATTACGCAAAGAAACCGGGTTTCTAGGAAAAATCGTGGCTCTGTGACCAGAAATTGCCGCAGAAACCCGGTTTCTAGGAAAAATCGTGGCTTTGTGACCAGAAATTGCCGCATAAACCGGGTTTATGGGAAAAATCGGGGCTTTGTGACCAGAAATTGCACCAGAAACCGGGTTTCTCGGAACGTCCTTGCGTAAGTCCTGGTGTTGTTGTTTTCCCGATGGGCAACGCAGGTAGTACGATCGGTCAAGTCACTGAAGACAGACAAACAACTCTCATGAAGCTGGTTTGCACCCAGAACGATCTCAATACCAACCTGTCCCTAGTTAGTCGTGCAGTTCCCTCGAAACCTACCCATCCCGTGTTAGCTAACGTGCTGCTGAGTGCAGATGAAGAACAACAACGGGTAAGCTTAACTGCTTTTGACCTGAGTTTGGGTATCCGAACCTGCTTTGCTGCAACTGTGGAAGCTGGCGGGACTTTAACTTTACCGGCAAAACTGCTCAACGATATTGTTTCCCGTTTACCAGAAGCGGAAATTACTATCGACGACGAGGCGGGAGAAAATTTAGTCACCATCACCGTATCTGGTGGACGCTACCAAATCCGGGGTATGGGAACGGAAGAATTCCCAGAATTGCCGATGGTAGAAGACGGTAATTCTGTCTATATTCCATCTGAAGCTTTAATTGCCGGATTGCATGGATCTTTATTTGCCACGAGTTCTGACGAAACCAAGCAGGTACTAACAGGAGTTCATTTTACTAGCAAAGAAGATGGTATAGAATTTGCCGCGACGGATGGTCATAGATTGGCGGTGGTTCAAACTGAAGTTGCACCCGGTGATGAGGAAGAAATTGCTGCCGAACCGATGACCGAATTAAACGTCACCGTTCCGGCAAAAGCGTTGCGGGAAGTAGAGCGGATGCTGGGGACGCGCCAATCTACTCCATCGGTGGTTTTGCATTGCGATCGCTCTCTGGTAGTCTTTGAAATCGGCGACCAGCGCTTAACTACCCGCTTGTTAGAAGGACAGTACCCAGCTTATCATCAACTGATTCCCCATCAATTTATTAGGTCTGCCACCATCGAACGCAAGCAACTTTTGAGTGCATTAGAGCGAGTTTCCGTTTTAACAGACCAAAAAAATAATATCGTTAAAGCGAAACTCGATAGCGACAAGCAAACAATGGCTTTAGCTGTAGAAGCTCAAGATATTGGTAGCGGACGAGAGTCGATTCCCATTCAGCTTTCTGGAGACGATATTGAGATTGGATTTAACGTCAAATACTTGATGGACAGTCTCAAGAATTTAACCACTCCAGAAGTGGAAATGGAACTAGGCAATCCACTGAGTCCTGTGGTACTAAAGCCTGTGGGAGGCGCGAAAGCAACGCACATCATTATGCCAGTACAAATTAGGTCTTAGTCCTTCTTCCTCCGGTAATAGATAGGTAATAGGTAATGGGTAATAGGTAATGGGTAATGGGTAATGGCGTTTCCTGGCGATCGCCTGGGGAATGAGGGTAAAAAACCAATTACCACAAAATTTACGCACGCACAGGCCAAAAACCCGGTTTCTGCATTGCTCTCACCCTCTAAACCTTATATTTTTCGGAGAAACCGGGTTTTTTTGCCTCAAAACCAATTACCAATTACCAATTACCAATTACCAATTACCAATTACCAATTACCCACTCAATCCCTATGCCTTCCCAAGTTGTCGAAATTTTATCAGCAGACGATGTACGCCGCACGGTTAACCGCATGACTTCTCAGTTGGTGGAAAAGTCGCGCGACTTGTCAAAATTGGTGATGCTGGGAATTCATAGCAGGGGCGTTCCCCTCGCTAAAATGATGGCGCGTCAGATTGAATTGTTAGAACAAATCAAAGTGCCAGTAGGCTCTTTGGATATTACGTTTTACCGAGACGATCTGGATAAAATTGGGGTACGAACTCCAGAAAAAACAGACATTCCGTTTGATATTTCTGGTAAAACTATAGTGCTGGTCGATGATGTAATTTATAAAGGTCGCACGGTGCGGGCGGCTTTGAATGCAGTCCACGAATATGGTAGACCAGAAGCAATTTGGTTAGCCGTCCTGGTTGACCGGGGTCATCGAGAATTGCCAATTCAAGCAGATTTTATTGGCAAAAATTTGCCCACGGCTAAGGAAGAACAAGTTAAAGTTTACCTTCAAGATATGGATGGACGAGATGCAGTAGAGTTAATTAAGCCATAATTTATCAATAATGACGAACGTTCAAAACCAACTTCCTAATATTTTGATTGCCAGCTTTACCCAAGCAGGCGATCTGCTCAACTCAAATCAAACAAATATCCAGTACTTAATTTCTATTGGTCATCCAGAAGAAAGCAAACCTGCTGGTTACCACTTAGTGCCTCACAGGTTACGCTTGGAATTTGATGATATTCCCTTACCAATCTCAGGCTACACCCCACCAGGGCGCAAAGATGTGGAAAAAATTATCAGCTTTGGTACAAGTGCTGGCGTTAGCGGTGAGGGCGACTTGTTGATTCACTGTGGTGCGGGAATTAGTCGTTCTACAGCAGCAGCACTGGGGATTTTTGCTGCTTCACTAAAACCACAAGCAGCTCTGTTGCGGGTAATATTAATTCAACCGGAGGCATTGCCCAATCGGATGATGGTTCGCTTTGCCGATGAAATACTGGGATGTAATGGCAAGCTAATCGAAGTAACAGATAATTACATCCAAAGCAAGTTAAATAAGCTAAGAATATAACTAAATCCCTCGCCGTGAATTCAAAAATAACCTCACCCACAGAAACTCAAAATCGCAAGGCAGATCATTTGCGCGTCTGTCTGGAAGAATCGGTACAATTTCAACAAACAACGGGTTTAGAACGCTATCGCTTTACCCATACCTGTTTGCCAGAATTAGATTGGAATGAAGTTGATATATCTACAAGTTTTTTAGGCAAACAATTGGGCGCGCCGCTGCTCATTTCTTCGATGACTGGTGGAACGGAATTCGCCGGAATTATCAATCAGCGTTTGGCTAAAGTTGCACAAAAGTATAAGCTGGCAATGGGCGTTGGTTCTCAAAGAGTAGCGGTGGAAAATCCCGAAGTTGGAGGGACTTTTGCGGTGCGATCGCTCGCCCCAGATATCCTCCTCTTCGCCAATTTGGGCGCCGTACAACTCAATTACCAATATGGTCTAGATCAATGTCTGCGCGCTATCGATTTATTACAAGCCGATGCCTTAATTTTACATCTCAATCCCCTGCAAGAATCCGTTCAAACTAAAGGCGATAAAAACTTTCGCGGCTTACTTGACAAAATTGCTATTTTATGCAATAAATTGCCCGTGCCGGTAATAGCCAAAGAAGTGGGAAATGGGATTTCGGCGACGATGGCACAAAAATTAATCGCTGCGGGAGTGGCTGCTATCGACGTGGCGGGTGCGGGTGGCAC
>DNGG01000536.1:0-7339 GCA_003486675.1 Cyanobacteria bacterium UBA11372 | reverse complement strand
GACGTGGCGGGTGCGGGTGGCACTTCTTGGGCGAAGGTGGAAAGCGAAAGGGCAAAAGATCCGATGCAGCGGCGTTTGGGGACGACATTTGCCGATTGGGGAATTCCCACGGCAGAGTGTATAACGAGTGTGAGAGCGATCGCTCCCAACATCCCCCTAATTGCCTCTGGAGGATTGCGAAATGGGTTAGATGTGGCGAAAGCGATCGCTTTAGGTGCTGATATCGCCGGATTAGCGTTGCCTTTTTTACAAGCAGCGGCTGAATCAGAAGCAGCGCTAGAAGCTTTAGCCGAGGTGCTAGTAGCAGAGATCGCTACAGTACTCTTCTGCACTGGCAACGCCACTTTATCAGACTTAGAAGATTCTCTTGCCTTGCAGAAGCTAGCATAGTTGATATTAGTCGGCGGTCAGACATCTGGCGGGGGCGGGTTTAAATAAATTGTCGCCGCTCCTATAGATTGTTGGTAAAATCCGCCCCTACATAACTGCTGGGGGGCGGGTTTAAATAAATTGTCGATAATTGTATAGATGGTTGGTAACACCCGCCCCGACATAACTGAAAACAGAACAATAAAAAATATGCGTGACTTTCTCAAATACACCTTCGCTAGTTTGGTTGGACAATTGGTTTTCTGTGCGCTAGCAGCCAGCGGACTGATTTTACTGCTGATTGCAGCCGCCACCAAAGATACTGAACCACAAGTTAGGAATAAGTCGGTATTGGTTTTCGATTTATCCCTTAATATTACTGATTCAAGCCGCGCTTCGGGGACAGGAGAATTAATTCAACAAGCTGTATCAGGGGAGGATGATGACTCGATTACCCTCCGTACCGTTTTGGACGCTATTGAAAAAGCGACTAAAGATCGGCGGATTGTTGGTATTTATTTAGATGGCAATGGAGAATCTGGCAGTGTGGGCGCAGGGTATGCAACCCTAAAAGAAGTACGGCTGGCGCTGGAAAAATTTAAAGCATCGGGTAAAAAGATTATTGCCTACGATGCTGATTGGGATGAACGCAGCTATTATTTAGGTTCGGTAGCGGATACTGTTGTGGTAAACCCGTTGGGCGCGATGGAATTGAACGGGTTACGGGCAGAGCAAATGTTTTTAGCAGGGGCTTTGCAAAAATACGGTGTTGGCGTTCAGGTGATTAGAGTTGGGAAATATAAGTCAGCCGTTGAACCGTTTGTTTTGCAAAAGTTAAGTCAGGAAAATCGAGAACAAACTCAAAGATTGCTCAACGATCTTTGGGGTGAATTCCGCAATACGATAGGAAAGAGTCGGGAATTAAGCCCGCAGCAAGTGCAAGCGATCGCAGACAATAAAGGCGTACTAAATTCCGAAGAAGCAAAGAAAGCTCGCCTCGTCGATAAAGTTGCCTATTTCGATCAAGTTGTCGCCGAGCTAAAACAACTAACCAACAGTAAAGAAGACGATCGCACTTTCAAACAAATCAACTTATCCACCTATGGGCGAGTTTCCCCAAAAACTGTCGGAATTAAACGTCAATCTGACAATAAAATAGCCGTGATTTACGCCGAGGGAGAGATTGTCAACGGACAAGGAGGTGTGAGACAAGTAGGAGGCGATCGCTTAGCGAGTCAATTACGCCGCCTGCGTCTCGATGATGATATCAAAGCCGTTGTCCTCCGCGTCAATAGTCCTGGCGGTAGCGCTACCGCGTCTGAAGTCATCCAGCGCGAAGTCAGACTGATTCGCGAGAAAAAACCGATAATAGTTTCCATGGGCGATGTAGCGGCTTCTGGCGGTTATTGGATCTCAACTTATGCCAATCGCATTTTTGCCGAACCAAATACAATTACAGGTTCTATAGGCGTGTTTGGACTGCTCCTAGATGTGCAAAAATTAGCCAACAACAACGGCATTACTTGGGATGGGGTAAAAACAGGTCGCTACGCCGATTCTCAAACCATTTCTCGGCCTAAAACTCCCCAAGAATTGGCTATTTATCAGCAATCTGTCAACCGTATTTACTATCAATTTTTAGGTAAAGTTGCTAACTCGCGCAACCTACCGGCGAACAAAGTCCAAGAAATTGCCCAAGGAAGAGTTTGGTCAGGTTTGGCAGCGAAGCAAATTGGATTGGTAGATGAAATTGGCGGATTGGATAAAGCCGTTGCATTTGCAGCCAAAGAAGCTAAGTTGGATGATGATTGGGAGTTGCAAGAATATCCCCGCAGCCGCAGTTTAGAAGAACGGCTGTTTAAGAATTTAGGTAGCGATTCTGCTAGCGTTGATGGGGATGATTTAATGCCGAAAGCAACTCAATCCGATCCGCTTACCATTGCTTATCAACAATTGCAAAAAGAGCTAACAATGCTGAAATCAATGAACGATCCGATGGGTGTTTATGCCCGCTTGCCGTTTAATTTCCAGATTGATTAGTCATTGATGCAATAACTCGCCAGCGATTCAAATCGCTGGCTAATAACGCAAGTTGCTAGTTACATCCAAGCGGATTGGTAATAGGTAATGGGTAATGGGTAATTGCCAAGAGAATAACCCCAACAAATCCAATTATCAATTACCAATTACCACACTTGCAACTTATAATTAGCAACTTGGGTTATTAGCAAGAAACTAAGGTGTTATCCCTCGTGCAAGATGTGAGTTAAAACGGACTGAAGAAGTATATAGCGAATTGCAGCCGTATGAAGTACGGCTTGTTTGTGTAGCGGCACCCTTAAGGGTGCCGCTACACAAACAAGCGCGAAAAGGCTGTACCTCACTCGAAAAGCAATCAGCTGTAAAATTAGTCGGTTTAAACCGACTTAAGCTAAAAACCCTTGGAATTGATTCCCCGGCAGGATAACAACGAAGCTAAGAGTTTTAGGTGCGTTACGGCGCAGATTCCTACTTTTTGTAAAAATTGCTAAAAAAATGCCGCGCCTAACGCACCCTACAGTTAGCTACAGTTAGCAATAGCATTGAGTAAAGTTTGCTTATTCAATTGGTTTTCAGGCGTTTCAGAAGTATTGTTTGTCAGTGTTTGACGTAGCTGAACTAACCGAGCAAAGATTTGAGATTTTTCTGGCTGTTTATACCAATTTACGATCGCTAGCGAAAGTTCTTCTAGATTATCTGGCAAAGACGCAATCAGTTGTTCTAAGTTAACCAAGTCTGGCGGAGAAAACAGCGATCGCTCTGAATTCACCAGTTGAATAAAAGCAGTCAAATTCTGTTGGTGAAAAGAGGTAGCTGCTGGCTCAACGACTTCTGGGGCTAAGTCTAAAATTTGCGCGATCGCATCCTTACTCAATCCAAACTCGATCATCGGTGGTATAGATTGCAGCTTACCTTCCTGGCGCCCTTCTTCACGACCTTCCTGGCGCCCTTCTTCACGACCTTCCTGGCGCCCTTCTTCTAATGCTTCTTGAAAAACTCTGGTTTGTCTTAACTCGTTTAAACCCAACATAACTTCAATCTCCTCCCGGCTTTTTTGTGGTAACTTGTAGACGATGATAGTTTCTATCAAATCGATCAGGTCGCGCTTGATAGCTTCATCGCTTACTTGTTGCCTTGTTTGGGCGATTAATTCCCTTGCTAGTGCGGGTGCTGTCTCTTCAGCTTCAATAACTAGCTTAACAACATTTACCCCAAGAGAGCTTTCTGCTGCTTCTCCTAATTCATCTAAGTATATGCGCCTGACTCGGTTCAAGGCTATCAGTTCGCCAAACTGGGTATTTTCTTCTCTTTCAACGCTGCGACTGGGATAAATGACTACAACTCGCCAAGGATAGTCAGGTTTGTATTGCCGCAAGTATAGAAACAGTTCGCTAAACAAGCGGTAGTATAAATCTGGGTCGGGTTGAAACTGAACTTCAACCGCATAGAAAGGTTTGTTTAAATCGTTACTTTTCGGTAAAAATAAACCGTCTAGACGAAAGGCAAGTTGCTTGACTTCACGAGAGGTGAATTCATAATCAGTTGCTTCCTCTGGCGACTGGTTTATCAGTTCAAAGAAAATACTGGGAAACGCCTGAAACAGGCTATAAAATATTGTGTCTGTTTTCACGCTTAGTTACTGATATGCTCATGTTTATTGTGTTAATTATACAACAATAATTATAATTGAAAGAGTTTTTAAATAGGAAAAATGCGATAGGCACAGCGGCGATCGCATCCTAAAATATGTTCCACTCTTTCAATTGCTACTGTCGCTCCTAATAAAGCTTTAAATACTTCTAATTCAGCTTTACACAACAGTCCGCAACTAGCAGCAGCGGCGCGAATCGGACAGTGATTTTCTATCAATAACATCGTATTATCTGGCAACTCGATCGCTTCTGCCATGTAACCTTCGCGGGTACGATCGCGAGCGATCGCATACACCCGACTGCGCCAATCTTCAGCCGCCGATATATTTTCTGTATATGCTTGGATTTGTCGTTGCGATCGCTCTGCAATCAGTTTTTCCAATCCAGCCGCACCAAATACAGCCTCAACCCCCCGCAATAAGTCAACCATCAAATCCGCATGAGTATCGGGAAAAATCGCAGCAGCACGATCTGTTAAGCGCCAAAGTTTCACCGGACGCCCCACAGGGCGTTTTTCTTCCAGATAGCTGACTAACCCTTCTGCCTGCAATGCCTGTAAATGCTGCCGCACCGCCATCGCCGATAGATGCAATGCCTCGGCGAGAGCGATCGCACTTAACGCTCCCCGCGTTTTTAATAAATACAGGATTTGATTTTTGGATCTTTGCTGTGCCTCCATAGCTTTAATTTAACTTTTACAATTCTACGAAGACTGCCAAACTATATACGTCAATACGTCGTGTCTATATGGCATAATGACAAACACTAGAAAAACACCAGAAAGTAATTCACCAATAGAAGCGCTCAGGATAGAGAAAACCAAACTATCCCAAGTTGAATTTGCCGTGCGATGCGGCATTCCACTACGAACCTATCAACGGTGGGTATCCGGAGAGACAGAAACCCGTCCCAACTTGGTGCAGCTAAAAGCCATCTGTCGCGAGCTAGGAATTGAAAGCGTTAGCGACTTGCCAGATACTTTTGCACCACCAAAGCCACCCTCAACCGACTCCTGATGCAGCCAAGGCGATCCAGATGTCCAGAAAAGAGCGACGACAGGAGAGCTATTCACCCCTGGAAGAACTAAGAATGGAACTGACAGAGCTAACCCAAGATGAAAACCCTATTTCAACGCTTGGGATTCGACACCAGCGGCATTCCCGACGACATACCGTCAGATGAGCGATCGCCCTAATCGCACTTGCAGCTAAAATCACTTTCAATTCTGGCGCCAACCAAGTATACTTGAGACTTGTTTGCTCAAAATCGCTAAGTTGTCATCTATCGATGGATAGAAAAAATCTTCGCCCCACGGCTAAAAAAACAAATCCCTTCTTGCTTTACATTTTGGCTTGCAGTGCCATTGGTGTGGTATTGGGAGGCACAGCGAGCTGGGCTGATAGTCAACAGTGCTGGCTAGCTGAGAATCCCACCACAGAATGCTTGACAAAAAGTCCCCAATTAAGAACTTTAGAAGGAATGAGTACCGGCTTGATCGCTGGTGCGAGTGCTGCAATTGGTGCAACTTGGCAGATGAAGCAAAAAGACTGAAGAGAATTTCAGATTTAAGATTTTAGATTTCAGATTTGATTGAATTTGAAATCTAAAATCTGCAATCTGCAATCTAAAATCGATAATTGCGATCGCGCACCCACAGGCTAACCGGAACAGCATTGCCTTCGGCGTCTACCTTGACTTCGACGACGAAAGGCTGGGCTTTTTCCTGCTGTCCTCGGTTAGATTGTGCTTGATTAATATCATCGTTGAGTTGCTGTCTTTGCTGTTCGGGAAAGTAATAGCTTTCCACGCCGTAGGTAACGCTGCCATAGCGCAGCACACCTTTGAGAACCACCTGATTCAAAGGTAAATTAATCGGGCGATCGCTACTAACTTTAACCGCTCTCCAAGCCAAAGGACGCCCAGATGAAATCTGTGTCTCCGGTGCTTCTAAAATAACGTACAAAGCGATCGGTTCTTGAGATCTTCTATTTTTGGTTAACTCCTTCCAACCAGGTAATTTTTCTAAAGTGTCTCGGCGGGAAATATCATAACTCAACGTTTGGGAGTAACCCCGCAATAAATCATCAGGATCTAGCGGCGCTGTTTGCAGGATCGCCGTTTTGCCCGTAAGGTGAATAAAAATAGCTCCAGCAGGCACTGAAATAATTAGTGCTGTTTGAAAGACTAAAGGTAGCCAAAGCCGCCAAGAAGGCATCGATTGGGAAAATTTAGCATCAGAAGACATAAGAATTTTAGATTTCAGATTTTAGATTTTAGATTTGGGATTTGGGATTTGCCATTCCCCCCGCTGTTTTGGGGGAGCAGGGAGGATAGAATTTGGGATGAATAAATATCATGTCTTTAGGTATTGTATATTTCAATAGCTGTAGGGGCGGGTTTTACAGATAATATGTGATGGAAACAGACATCCTAAATAAACCCGCCCCGCCCCCTTAATGATGGTGCAGCGTTCTGACGTAGCGTTCAAACCAAAGTCCAGCCGCAATAACGCCGACACCGCACAAAAATAAGATAAACGCTTTAAACAACAAATCCGTATCGTATTCCAGCATTCTGCTAAAAATTTGCAGCGTTAGCAATATCATCCCACCCCAAAAACCGCGCCTTTGTCCTGAGCTTAGTCCCTCGCGCACTAAACCAGCCGCTAAGATAAACAAGGCGATATTAAAAATCCAGACAGCAGTATCTTGAATCGGGGTAATGCTAATATGCCACCAAGGAACGATCGCCGCGATCGCAATCAAGCCACCCACAACTGCCGAAGTTAAATCCAGCCGCCACACCAAGCGTACCCATTCCCACAGCGTTAAACAACCCAAAATTGCCGCATCCAGCAGCAGCACCCAATCAACTTCGGGAAGCTTTCCCGCTGGTGCTTGAATCGGTGAAGGCCACAATCCCCGGAAAGAAAACAGGTAAAATAAGATACCCAAACACAGCAAAGCTAAATTGCGGGCAATCGGTTGAAAGCGCAGTCTTTGCCCACGGGTAACGTTAAAACTGCGCCACATCCTGTCATCGTATGCCCATAATAAAGCCGGTGGCAGGGCAAAAGCGATCGCGGCGACTATTGCTTGTACCGATGACCCTGGAATTTGCACCCGCGTCAGGTTAGCCTCTAAAGAAGAGATGATAGCGATCGCTCCCATTCCAAACAGCCATCGAGATCGACACCAATAAGCCAACGGCACAAACATCAAACCCGCTAATATTGGCATGTGTTGCAGCATCAGCCGCATCCAAGAAAACCCCGTCCA
>DNGG01000658.1:12962-13157 GCA_003486675.1 Cyanobacteria bacterium UBA11372 | reverse complement strand
GCCCGCCCGTTGATCGTTGGTAGTTCGTTAATTCACATCTTGCATGAGTATCAACAACCGCCTTGCGATTCAAATCGCAGGCTCATAGGCATTGCCCAAGAAAATAAGATCGATTTTGTCAATTTGCGTCTCTCCCAATATGCACCCTATTTGGAAATATGACGCCCTATACGCCTCCCCAGGCTGAAGCCTGGG
>DNGG01000658.1:0-12587 GCA_003486675.1 Cyanobacteria bacterium UBA11372 | reverse complement strand
CCAAGCCCGCCTGCGCGGGCTAGAAATTCTTAAGAAAATGCGCTGCGCGTTGCGCCCCAGTCTAGGGCGGGGTCTTGTTCGTGTCCTGCCGCCTTCATCCCGCGCTGGTAGCCGCGGCGATCGCTTATCCTCGCCTGCCACGCTTTAACGTTTGGAAGGTTGTCAAGACCGACATTGTAGAATGCCTTCATCGTGCCGAAGGGGAAGTGCATCATGATGTCGGCAGCGGTGAACTCGGCTCCGGCGAAGTAGGGCGATCGCGACAGGCGATCTTCGACCATCTGGAGGTGACGATCGAGCCGCTGGCGCAGAGTGGGTAGCAAGGGAGAATCGCTGTTTGCTCCCGCCGCCATTGCCGCGATCCAGTTCAGGGCGATCTGCGCCATCAGACTGGCGTTCGCGTAGTGCAACCAGTACAGGTAGTCGGGATACTGCGGTGACGTGACGGGAACCGAGAGCCGCCCGTTGCCGTAGCGGGCTAGTACGTACTCAACGATCGCACCAGATTCCGCCATCACGACGTCGCCATCGCACAGCACCGGCGCACTGCCGAGGGGATGAACCTCGCGCAGTTCAGGGGGAGCGAACTGGGTGACGCGATCGCGTTCGTATACGCGCAGTTCATAGGGCAACTCTAGCTCTTCGAGCAGCCAAACGATCCGCTCGGACTGGGAAACGTTGAGATGGTGGACGATGAGCATATGCCTACTTGCTTAGCCGCGGGAAAGATGGCAAGTCGATAGCGGCTAAGGACTTGATTTTCTTTTGCGGGCGTTGGGGATAAACTACAGGTGCGGGCCAGTTGGCAGCCTCAGAGAGGTCGATCGACTCGTTGGGATTCACGGGGACGATACTGCTGACAGAGGTAGGTTCTGGCAACGCTACCTCCTGGGGTTGTGGGGCTGCCTGACGGTTGCTAATTGGTTCTGGGGTTAGCGGCTTCCAAGCTTGTAAGTGAATTGGCTGGGGCGTTACAGGGGGTTCTGGGGCGGGAATGTTGGTGGATGCGATCGCAGCTTGTGTCAACCTTTCCAATTCTTCCCACAAAACTTCTTCGGCTTCTTTGATATTGCGGTTAACATCTGCGCTTAAATCGGGTAAATCATCGCCCAATTGCGGTTTAGGCGCGACTGGTACCGGCGTTGTATCTTTGATTGGCTCGCTTGGTGCTTCTGGCTCATCTTGTGCTACCCATTCAATTGGGGTGCCAACTTCTTCTGGAGTTTCTGCTGTCAAAGGCTGGTTTAAAGCAGGTTCGCTGCTGCTCTCGGTTGGCTCGGTTTGCTCAGATGGGGTATCTTCTGGAATCGAGTCCAAGGATACTGACCAAGGTTGAATCGGTTGCGGTTTTAGCAGCAAGCGCAGCCTAGCAGAGGCATTTTGGGGATTGTATTGTAATTCTGCCTCCACAGGAGCGTTGCCCATATCTGCTGCGAGTTCGGTTTGGTAAGGGACTTCCAAACATTTATCTAAAGCGGCTTTCAATTGCAACGAATAACGTTGCTGACGTTCTAAGCGCGATCGCAACTCGGTACAGGTATTTTCGCTGATTGACAAAGTGTAAGATTGTTCGTTGTATTTTTGCTGAATATGGGCGCATTCCCTTTCCAGTTGAGCCACCTGTTCCTGGCTACTTTCCATTTGCTGGCTTAAGGTTTCGATTAAAATTTGCTGGCGCTGGGCGACGTGATGGGAAGCTTCTAACTCCCGGAATAACCGCGTCAGTTGCTCTTGTGTTTGGCTAAGTTCTTGATTTTGTTCGGAGAGCCTTGTTTCTAAGCTTTGATTGCGCTTCATCTGCAACTGCAAAGCACTGTGACACTCGTCAAGCAGCGTCTCTAATTGTTCCACGTGCCCCAGCAGTTCGCTATTTTGTTGTTGCAGGGATTGACTTAAATTCACCAATTCGACTACATCTAAGTCGGATTGCCAAGTCAGCGCCTCTTCCAGCTGGCTATTTTCAAGGGCGTCATCGCGGTTAACATCCTCAACGGGTGCAAGTATTTCGCTTGCAGTAGTTGGTGGGAAAGAAGCTTCCCCATCTTCTATCGCTTCGGGTTCTCCAGCATTCCTGGATCGATCTATATTATCAACCAGCGCAGAATTTTCAGACTGCTGGACTGATAAGTTAATCAAGTTAGTGGTATCTGCTGAGGAATCTAGCGCAGGCGTTGGCTGATTCGGCTCATGCATACCTGGTTCGTTGTGGGGAATTTCAGCTTCGCTCATCGCTATCTACCTCAGAGGTTAACGACTGTTTGACAGGGATTTGTTTTGACGTTATCTACAACTAGGACTTAAGCAAAGAAACCGGGTTTCTATGAAAAATCGTTGCTTGGGAAACTAGAGATCTGCGAAGAAACCTGGTTTCTGGCATCGACGTGGGTAAGTCCTTTACAACTAGACCGCTTGCCGATCATTGTAATCGCATTACTTTAATCCTTGGCTACTATCCCAGGGTTAAAGCTTGCTTTAATAAATCTTGATGCATCAGGGCGCGGTCTACTAAAGATTGAATTTGCACCGGCGAGAGGGGTTCGCCATTGGCATAACACTCCAGCCAGGTTTGACTAATTATATTAGGGTCTTCGGGCAATCCGGCAATATCCCATCCTGGCAATTGTAATTCTTCCATTAGTTGACTGACTTTGGGGTCGTAGCTGAGGGCGAAACAGCGACATTCAGATGCAGCAGCCATAATCAGACTGTGGAAGCGCATTCCAATTGCCATTTCCACGCCGCCAAATAAGCCTTTTAACTGTTTGGGATTTTCCAGGCAGAGGATATGGGATACTTCCGGCATTGCCGCGTGGATTGATTTCGCGATCGCCAAATCCTGGGATTGCTGAAACGGTACTAATAAAATACAGGTTTGCGTTGCTCGCTGAAAGTCTATCAGGGCGCGGGTTAGACAAGCCAAACGCGCCGGAGTTAGCTCAAGATGCGATCGCAAGGTGACTGCGACTCTAGGTGCGGGTAAGTCCCACAGTCCTTTGACGGGTGCCCCCTCTAATGCCCAAACCGGATCGGGAGCGATCCAAAAGGGTATATGCCATTCTGATACTAAGCCAGCACTGGCTTTGTCGCGCACGCTGACGGCGCTACAGTTGACGAAGCATCGCCTTGCCATGGCGCGGGTTATCGGGCGTTTTAACGGTCCAATTCCTTGCGCCCAGGCTATAGTTTTTTTACCCATCTGCTGCGCTAATCCCATCAAACCGCCGTAGTAAAAGGCACTGTTGATGCTGGTGACATCTTGGATCAAACTGCCGCCACCCCAAATAAAAGCGTCCGCAGATTTAATCGCAGAATAAACTTGCCACGGCGAGAAGCGATCGCAACTGCGGACGTTGTAACGCGAGGTGGTTTGACCTGGGTTACCCGAAAGTACAATCGGCGTTACCTCTTGGGGCAGCATTTGCAGCAGCGCCGCCAATAATGCCTCATCCCCACCGTTGCCTTTGCCGTAGTAGCCGCACAACACTGCCCGCATCTTGCCCATGTCTTTGCTCAAAATGTATTCTCTGTATCAGTTTAAATTCAGTAAGTGGGTGTAAAAAAGTCTTTAGCTGAGGCTCTCCGTGGGATGCGATACGCCTTTAGGCACGCTTCGCGATCGCCAAAGGCAAGCTGTACGCGAAGTCTTGACTCTTGACTAAAGGCATCTACCTATCATATTTTTTGGCTGTACCCAGACAAAATTTTTCTCCCTGACGCTGGCTCTTGACTTTTTGTATTTTTTCAGATAGATGAACCAAATATCTAACTTTTAGTAGAGGGGGAAACAGGCTCGATGGACTAATTTGCTTGCTAGCCTTGAGGTCAATTTTTTTGTTAGGGGGGCTATTGACCTGTTAAGAAGACTTGTATTCCTAGTTATAAAAGTTAGCGAGTTAATTTTTTTAGCGCTAGTTTGATTTGAACAAAAAAAGATCGGGCTGTAAAAAAGCCAAAACCAAAAAAATATTGTAGAAATAACTCAGTTAAAAAAGAGGTGGCAAAAATGTTTTGGTGGCTGGAAGTAATAACAAAACAACCTTACTGTATTTACTATTTTGGGCCTTTCGACAATGCAGCCGAAGCCGAACAGGCTCAAGAAGGTTACCTGGAAGACTTAAAACAGGAAGGTGCCCAAGAAATAGAAATCCAGATCAAGTTCTACAGTCCCAATGAATTAACAATTTTTCAAGATTGACCAAACCAGGGGCTAGGGAAACGTTGACACTCCCCGCGATAAATCGACGGGGATTCTAGCGGTTGTCTAATCGGAGGATAAACCCATCCGATTAGACGCTTCACTAGCTAAGGGATTGTCATATACCCCACCCCTTTTATCAACCACAGCCATTACAGCTACAGCCTTCTGAAGATCTAAGGGGCATGAAACCTAACCACTGACCTATATTTTGACTCGCCCTCCAATCAGCGTTACACCGATAGCCATCAAATCCTGTAAACCAATCCCCATTACGCTTACCGATCGCACCATTTCTATGGTCTGATTTACTGGTATATGGTGCAGGAATTGATTGCACAGGAACACCTGCACGGATAGCCTTATAACGAGTAAATGCTTCAAGCTGATAAAATGCCCAACTCTCACGATTTTGAGCAGCATCAGACTTAATTTTCTTTCGCTGTTTTGATGTGTGACGGATACCGCTTAAGTCTTCAAACCTTAACCCCATTCCAAAGTCTTTGGCGAACTGTACCAATTGCTTTGAAATGACATGGTTAATCTGGGTCATGATACGTCTTTCACGTTGCTCTAGTCGCAGAACTTCCTTTTCATCCTCCGGCTAAAGCGCGGAGGCTCTCAACGTTTTTCTTGGTAGGATAGGAAAATGTTTGCAGATGTTAACAAGCGATGCACGCACTATCGATTCCTACCTGGATTATTCACGTTTCGAGCGTGATTGAGTGGATGGCGGCGATTTGGTTGATCTGGACTTACGGCGAAGTCAGTGGCAACCGGACGTGGTATGCTTTATCTTTTGCGATGCTACCAGCGTTAGTGAGTGCCATGTGTGCCTGCACTTGGCATTATTTTGATAATCCACCATCTCTAGAATGGTTGGTGACGCTCCAGGCGGCGATGACGGTGTTGGGAAACTGTACCCTTTGTGGGGCGGCGTGGTGGATTTGGCGAAATTCCCAGTCGGCTAATCGGGCGCAACCCAGTCAAGAGCAAGAAAAGGTAAAACCGGAATCATGATCTCAAAAGACACTCTGTTTGCCTTATCCCTGTTTCCTTACCTGGGTTTTTTGTGGTTTCTCACCCGTTCCAGACAAGTACCGCGTTTGGCGTTGATTGGCTTTTACATGACATTAGTTTTTGTCGGAGTCACCATTCCAGCGGGGATTTATGCGAAAATTGTTTACGGGGAATCTCTCGCGAATGTAGATTGGTTGCACGGTGGAGCAGAGTTTTTCTTGACGCTGTCGAATATCTTGGTGGTACTGGGTTTCAGACAGGCAGTAATCGAAAGATCGGGATGCGAGTCGGTTTCCCCATCAGAATCGCGGCAAGAAAAAGTCTAAAAACTCTTCACCACAGCCGCGATTTTTCGGCGAACAGATAGCACACCCGTATAAAAGGCAAAATAAAATACAAGTCCTTCGGGTTCCTTGTCACTATGATCTGTTGCTTAAATCCAAATTGCCAGCAGCCTCTCAATCCGGAAAACGAAACGTTTTGCAAAAGCTGCGGCGCCAAATTAGTGCCGCTGCTGAGGGGTCACTACCGTCCAATCCGACCCCTCGGTCAGGGAGGATTTGCCAGAACCTATCTGGCGGTAGATGAAGATAGGCTGAAAACTCCTTGCGTGATTAAACAATTTTCGCCCCAAATCCAAGGAACGAATTCGCTAGACAAGGCAATCCGACTGTTTAACCAAGAGGCAGTCAGGCTACACGAATTGGGAGAGCATCCGCAAATTCCGACGCTGCTGGCTTACTTCGAGCAGGACAAATACCTATACCTGGTGCAGCAGTTCATCGAAGGGCAAACATTGTTTCAGGAGTTGCACCGGCAGGGAACCTTCAACGAAGCAAAAATCCGGCAGGTGTTGGGGGATATCCTGCCGGTTTTGAAGTTTATCCACGAGCGGCAAATCGTTCACCGGGATATTACGCCTGCGAATATCATTCGCCGCCAGATTGATGGCAGGTTAGTGCTGATAGATTTTGGCATCGCCAAGCAGTTGAAAGACACAACTCAAATTCAACCAGGAACGAGAATCGGTACGGAAGGGTATGCACCGTTAGAACAACTGCGAAGCGGTCAAGTGTATCCCGCAAGCGATATCTACAGTTTGGGTGCAACTTGCATTCATCTAATAACGGGAATCAAACCGGAAGAGTTGTACAATCCGTTGCAAGGTCGCTGGATCTGGCGAGATTATTTGCTCAAAAAAGGCATAAATGTCAGCGATCGCTTGGGGCAGATTTTGGACAAAATGCTGAAAGACATGGTGAGCGATCGCTACCAGTCGGCGGAAGAGATACTCAGAGAGATCGGCGGTCAATCTTTGGCTCCCCCTACCCCCAGCAAAACACCGCCAAAACCTGCCACGGTTCCTGCTTCCCCAACCTCTCAACCACCGCGTTCCAGACTGCCGCTGCCAAAAGCGCCGCTATTGGAGCCGCCGCCTGCCTCCAAACAGCCCATTTCCCAACCCCCCGTCTCTAGACCACCCCTTTCTAGACCGCCGCTTACTAGAGCCGTTTCTAATACTAAAACAGGCAGTTGGGGATGTGTCCTCACCCTCAGCGGACATTCCTCCTGGGTGACCTCGGTTGCCATTAGTCCCAACGGACAAACCGTTGCCAGCGGCAGTCTTGACGACAAGATTAAAGTCTGGAATCTCCAGACGGGAGAACTGCTGCAAACCCTCAGCGGACATTCAAAGGCTGTCAATACCGTCGCCATCAGCCCCAATGGGCAAATCCTGGTCAGCGGCGGCGATGACAGAACGATTAAGATTTGGAATTTCTTAACTGGCAGCCAGCTTCGCAGTTTAACCGATCATGGCAGAGATGTAAGTGCTGTCGCTATCAGCGCCGATGGGCTAACTCTCGCCAGCGGTAGCAAGGACAGGACGATTAAATTATGGAAGCTGACTAACGGAACCCTGCGGGGTACGCTGTTGAGTCCCGCAGGCATGATTAAGTCAGTCGCCATCAGCCCGGATGGACAGTTTTTAGCCAGCGGCGGTCTTGACAATCAGATCAAGTTGTGGGCTATGGATAATGGAAAATTGCTTCGCACCCTCAGCGGGCATTTTAATTTAGTCAATTCTGTCGCTATTAGCCCAGATGGGAAGATAGTTGCCAGCGGCAGTAAGGACAAAACAATAAAATTGTGGGATGCGAGTACGGGAGAATTAATCCGCACGCTTTCAGATCATACAGAGTCAGTTAATTCGATTGTCATCAGCCCGGATGGGAAGATGCTTGTTTCTGGTAGCAGTGACAAGACGATCAAGCTGTGGAATATCAGCAGTGGCGAACTGCTTTATACGCTTTCTGGACATACCAATCAAATTAGTTCTGTAGCAATTAGTCCAGATGGGCAAACCATTGTCAGCGGCAGTTGCGATAACACGCTTAAGATCTGGGAAAAATAAGTTATTAGTCATTAATTAAGAGGTTTTCTCTAATAACTCACTAACTAATTAAGCACCGACTAAGCGCTTGGTGTCGGCATCAAATCCAGCGTTTTTGAGTGCATTGACAACTGCTTGAGCATCTTGCACCCAATCTTTGGGATCTAGACGCAACAATTCGCGGCGATTTCGGTCTGATACGATCGCAACCACGGGTACTTTTGCTTTTTCTGCCTTGTTGCGATGTTCTTGCAAAATGCTTCGCAAGCTGTTCAATTCATTGGGGTTGACTTCCTGGGGTGGGAGTTTTACCATTACCATTTGAACGTTTTCTACCGGGAAGGCGTCGTAAACAATCAGTTGGGTACGTTCTTCTTGTTTCTCGACTTTTCCTGAGAGGATTAAACGGGCATCATTATTTAGGTACGAGTGAATCACTTCGTAAGTTTTGGGAAAAACAACGGCTTCCGCTTGTCCGCTGATATCTTCGATTTGCAAGATCGCCATTGCTTCCCGTTTTTTGGTCATCACGTTTTTGACGCCTGTTACCATCGCGATCGCGCTGACTTTTGCATTATTGTTTTGCCCCTCTAATTGGCTGATGCTAATATAATTATTTATATCCATCATCTGTGCTACTTTGCTGGCAGATTTCAGCGGATGTTCGGAAACGTAAAAACCCAGCAGTTCTTTTTCCATTTGCAATTTTTCGCGGCTGGGAAAATCCGGCACGGGCGAGTGTTTGGGGGCAGAGTCGTAGCCTTGATTGCTATCAGAACTTGTTGTAAAACCTCCCAGGAGGTCGAATAAATTGCCTTGACCAACTGCTTTATCTTTGGCACGATCGTGCGCCCAGGTGATGACGAGATCGAGGTCGTGGATTAATTGATTGCGGTTCTTTTCGATGCTATCGAAAGCGCCGCATTTGATCAAAGCTTCCAAGACGCGGCGATTCAGGGTGCGGAGATCGATGCGATCGCACAGATCTGCCAGACTCTTGAATGCGCCTCCCTGATTGCGCGCCTTGAGGATAGATGCGATCGCATTTTCCCCTACATTCTGAATCGCCGATAGTCCAAATAAAATAGTATTTCCTTGCGGGGTAAAATCTACATCAGATCGATTAATATCCGGCGGTTCTACCTTTATATTCAGTTTCTGACAGCCATCAATATATTTTTTCACTTTCTCGCGATCGCCGCTATTAGCAGTTAACAGCGCCGCCATGTATTCCGTACTATAATTTGCTTTTAAAAATGCCGTTTGATAAGTTACATAAGCATAAGCCGTTGAATGGGATTTATTGAAGCAATACTCAGCGAATTTAACCATCTGTTCAAACAACTTTTCAGCCAGGGATCTTTTAATTCCATTCTTGGCTGAACCATCAATAAACATTTCCCGCTGTTTCTGCATTTCCTCTGCTTTCTTCTTGCCCATACAATTGTGAGCAATAAAGTCATTAGCAATGAAATTGTGATTCTCAGGAATGGTTAAATCGAATACTTCTTCTTCACCGATATATTCAATGGAAACAATCTCATCCCAGAATATTTCTGACTCAAAATCAGCAATTAGTTCGGGATCGCTGTTGCAGAAATAGCTGCAAGAAGGATGTACAGTAGAAAGGTGTCCATCTCCGATTAAATAAGCAGCTAGTTTGATTTGAGCGTCTGATATATCGCTTGTATTTCTGATGGGTAATGTTTTAGCAATTGCAATGCGATCGCTTACTTTAAAACTTTGCAGGGTTTTCCATCCCAAAACCGTATAAAACAGGTGATCTGCGGTTGCTTTAATCTTACGTTTTGTTTTAGTTGTAATTTCCCAAACACACCTCATCCCATTAGGATGAATTTCTGCAATCGGTTGTTCTGTTATTTTTTGGGTTTTGCAATTTAGAGAAAATACTTTTCGTCCTAACCAGTATTCTGGTTTGGCTGCGATTTCACTTAAACTAACTAAACGACCTGTTGCTACATCAATTACTTGAGTCGATCCGCTTAAACAGCGACGCAATATGTCAGCTTGACCCAGGCTATATCCTGCCAAATCTTGAGCCACTTTCATGATTTGTTCTTGGTATACAAGAATACCGTAAGTTTCTTCAAGAATTGGTTCTAGTTTACTGTTATCATATTGAATTGGCTCTCTTCCATGTTTGCGGTCGATGAATTGGGGAATCAGCCCTGCATCTAATGGCCCTGGTCGATATAGGGCTAAAATAGATGAAAGATCTTCTATGTTAGATGGCTTTAATCTTTGCACGATATCGCGCATTCCAGAAGATTCGATTTGAAATATGCCTTCTAAATCTCCTTTCTCGATAATTTCAAATGTCTTTTTAACCTGTTTTGGTAGTTTCTTTTCATTACCTTTGGCTAGGATTTTTTGACCGTATCTTTCTTCTGCTGTTATATCGTCTGGATTAATGATTTCGTCCTTATTTTTCTTAATTAAATCGATGGCTTTTTCAATAATTGTGAGGTTTTTCAACCCCAAAAAGTCCATTTTTAACAGTCCCATTGATTCCACGTCTTCCATGAAATACTGGGTAATTACTGCACCATCATTATTCTTTTGCAACGGCACTATTTCATCTAAAGGAGAGGAAGAAATAACTATACCAGCAGCGTGGACGCCATAGGTTTTATTAGTGCCTTCAATTCGCATTGCCATATCCACCCAGCGACGCACGGGAATTTCTCCGATGGGTTCTTTGCGATCGTTGTGGATGGTAACTGTTTCGTTTTCGTATGCTTGTTTAAATTTTGGTTCTGGGGATTGCTCGGAGATCATTTCCTTCAGTTTAGCAGGCTTGCCCCTGGATACAGGGATTAATTTTGCCATGCGATCGCTATCTGCATAACTCACTCCTAATGTTCTGGCAACGTCTTTCAAGACTGCTTTGGAAGTCATGCGGTTAAAGGTAATAATTTGGGCGACTCTATCTTCGCCGTATTTTTTGGTAACGTATTCAATTACTTGATCTCGTTTTTCAATGCAGAAATCTGTATCGATATCAGGCATCGATTTTCTTTCTGGATTCAGGAATCGTTCAAATAATAATCCGTGGTGAACAGGATCTATATTAGTAATTCTGAGGGCATAAGCAACTAGAGAACCTGCCGCACTACCTCGTCCTGGCCCAACGGGAATATTATTATCTCTCGCAAATTTGATATAATCCCAAACGACTAAAAAGTAAGTGGAAAATCCCATTTGCTGGAGCATTTTTAACTCATATTCCAGTCGTTCTTTGTAAACCGGATCGACTTCGGCGCGGGATTTGCATCTGAGGCGTTCTAACAGTCCTTCCCAAGCTTTTTCTTCGACGTAGGTATCGGCGGTATGTCCGGAAGGAACGGGGTAGTCTGGAAGGCGAGGTTCGCCCATAATATCGTAGCGATTGACTTTTTCTGCTACTTCTACGGTGTTAGCGATCGCTTCCTCTATTACATCATCTTCCAAATGGTCGCGGAACAGTTTTCGCATCTCTTCGGCTGATTTTAAATATTCGGTTCCGGTATATCTCAGCCGTTTATCTTCTATAACTAATTGATTGGTTTGAATGCATAAAAGCGCATCGTGCGCTTCCACATCGTTGCAAGATACAAAGTGGGAATCGTTGGTTGCGACTATTTTTATATTTAGTTCTCGCGCGATTCTGGCAATTTCTACATTTACCACGCGCTCTTCTGGCAAACCGTGGTCTTGAATTTCTAAATAATAATCATCGCCAAATACTTCTTTATACCACTGAGCAACTTTACGCGCTGCATCGAGTTTATTTTGCAGAATCGCTTGGGGAACTTCTCCCCCTAAACAAGCGCTGGTGACAATCAGTCCTTCGCGGTATTGTTTTAATAAGTCTTTATTGATGCAAGGGCGGGCAAAAATCCCTTTTCCTTGGAAGCCTTTGAGGTTAGAAATGGTGGTTAGTTTAACTAAATTTTTATAGCCTTGGTTGTTTTTGGCTAAAACAACTTGGTGATAGCGGGGGCGGCGTTCTTGTTTTTCGATGTCGCCGTTGATGATATACATTTCATTGCCGATAATTGGCTTGACGCCTTTATTGCGGCAGACTTTAAGTAACTCAATCGCCCCGTACATGACGCCGTGATCGGTGAGAGCGATCGCATTCATTCCCAATTCTACTGCTCGATCTACCAAGTCCGGTAACTGACTCGCGCCATCAAGCAGACTATAGTCACTGTGATTGTGTAAACCGACGAAGGACATAGGGATTGCAGATTTTAGATTTTAGATTTTAGATTTGGGATTGCAAATTTTAGATTTTAGATTTTAGATTTGGGATTGGGGATTGCAAATTTTAGATTTCAGATTTTAAATCTGCAATCTGCAATCTCAAATCTGAAATCCTTACAATGAGGGTGCGCGTAGGTGCCACGGGGTGGCTTGTTCGTAGGCGTAGGCGACTTCTAATAACAAGTCTTCTCGCAATAGTTTACCAATCATTTGTAAGCCAATTGGCAATCCTTGCTCGTCGAAGCCGCAGGGTATGCTTAAACCGGGCAATCCAGCTAGATTTACCGGAATTGTCATCAAGTCGGACAGATACATACTTAAAGGATCTGCGGTTTTTTCGCCTGCTTTAAAAGCTGTGGTTGGTGCGGTGGGACAAACTAAAATGTCTACTTGTTCAAAGGCGCGATCGAAGTCTTGTTTAATTAAAGTCCGAACTTTTTGCGCTTTCAAATAGTAGGCGTCGTAATACCCCGCCGATAATGTATAGGTTCCTAACATGATCCGACGCTTGACTTCAGCACCAAAACCAGCGGCGCGAGTTTTGGTATACATTGTCATTAAATTGTCGGGATCGTTGCTGCGGAAACCGTATTTTACCCCGTCGTATCTGGCTAGATTTGCCGAGGCTTCTGAAGGGGCGATGATGTAATAGGCAGGCAAGCCGTAACGGAATCTAGGACAAGAAATCACGTGGATTTCTGCGCCTAATTG
>DNGG01000659.1:14794-24063 GCA_003486675.1 Cyanobacteria bacterium UBA11372 | reverse complement strand
ACGCGATAACCATGCTGCGCCGACAATTGCGACGCCAGCTTGTAAAAATTTCGCTCGCTTCATATTTTAAGATACAGGATTTTAGTAAATGCAGATCTTGCATCAGTAGCCAGCCGGGGCGGAGGTGCTCGTTCCCAGGTTGAACCTGGGAACGAGTTCAACGAGTTCAACAGTTAAGCCGGAGGAGGAAGGATTTGTAAACCGTACTTGGGAGCGGTGGCAATTAATTTTTCGATATCTGCGCTAGTCACAGTAGGTGGTGTCAGATTTTCTTTTGAAACTGTAGCACCCACTTCGATAAAAAACTTCTCCAATCCTCCTGGCGTTAACCAGCACAAAAATTTAGCTGGTTTGGCTCCGATGTTGCGGAAACTGTGGGGCTGTCCTTTAGCAGAATGAACGAATGTTCCTGGTGTAGCAACGATTGTTTGTTCCCCAAGTTGAAACTCTATCTCACCCTCTTGAATGTAAAAAGATTCGTTTTCCCTCGTATGAATGTGGGGTGGAACTGCACTGTTGGGTTGCATAACAATTTCAACTAAACCATAGGCTTGATTTGTATCTTCGCTCATTGCTTTAACCGTGTACAAATCTCCCAGTACCCAAGCAGAGTAACCTTCACCAGGCTGCATCAATATGCTGTCTTGATTTATTGCCATTTTTACCTCAATTTTTAGATATTGTCTTGGTACAATCCAATATTATAAATTTGCTAATTGCTAATTGCTAATTGGTAATTGGTAATTGGATTCATTGGCAGTATACTCTTGACAATTACCCATTACCCTTCCACGGCAGAGCCTAGTAAAGCTATTACCAGCGCCAAGGGATGTAACTAGCAACTTGAATTAGCTACCTAATTTTCCATAGCCAAACGTGGCATTAAATCTGCGACACCAAATCGCAGCCGCGCGATAGTTTGCCAGATTAACATTAGCTGGAATTGCGTAACGTTGAGCGCCATTCAACTTTTGCAACCGACCTAGAATGATGTAATCTTGCGTTCTTAATCCCGATTGGGGCGGTGCATCTGTGCGATAGAGAATTACATACAAATCTGGCCCTCGATTCGTTTTGAATGTTTGACCCAATTCCAGATAGCGCTGACGGTTTTCCATCACAATGCGGAACATTCCCTGAGTCGGTTGTTCGGATGATACAAAACTTCCAGAAGCCAGAGTTGATGATGGGGAAGCTTGAGCCACAACAATTTGACTCGGCTGCATGGCAGATAAAGTGAGTTGAGAACTCAGCGTTAAAATAGAAGCTAAACCCAGTAAGGTTAAAGAAGATGGTTTCATCGCTTTCACCGTTTAATCTAAGATGGCTTTGAATTAACTATGAACTTAAAAATTTGGTTTTGCATGATGGTTTCCTGAAAATTTAAATGAAAAATGCTGAGAATTGACTAAAAAAAATCTCAGGATAATTTCAGTAAAAATTAATGTTAAAATAAAAAATGTGGCGAAAAAGAGTGTATAATGTGCAGGAATTACGCAAAGAAACCGGGTTTCTAGGAAAAATAGTCGCTTTGTCACCAGAGATATGCCTCCGGCACGCGCAAGGGACGCAGCAAGAAACCAGGTTTCTAGGTTCTGCGTAAGTCCTGTAATGTGGGGAGAAAGCGTGAAGCGAATTGTTTTCTGCGATTTTGATGGAACGATTACAGCGCGCGAGACGTTTGAGGTAGTCCTCAAGCAATTTGCACCGGAACTTTCTGCCCAATTGCTCCCCCAAATGTATGCAAGAAAACTGACACTGCGAGAGGGAGTGCGGCAAATTTTAGAGTCAATTCCATCGTCGCGCTACCCAGAAATTATCGAATTAACCCGAACCCAACCGATGCGTCCGGGATTTTCAGAATTACTCGATTTTCTAGAAGTTCACGGCGTGCCTTTGGTGGTAGTTTCTGGTGGACTGCGCAAGATGGTAGAAGCTGTTTTGGGATCTTTGGTGGAACGAGTGCGTGCAATTCATGCAATTGATGTAGATACGAGCGGTGCGAATTTGCAGGTGCGATCGCCATACGAAGCCGGTACAGAAATGGTGGCAAAAGTCAAGGTAATCGAAGCATATGCCCCAGACGAAGCGATCGCAATCGGCGACTCCCTCACCGACTTAAATATGGCACTCGTTGCACCACTGGTTTTTGCACGCGATCGCCTCGCCAAATATCTCGATGAAAATCAAACGCCATACATCCCCTGGAACGACTTTTTTACCGTGCGCGACTATCTTACCCAATTGTGGCAATAATCCGGGATGCTCCCCATGCCTTAATAATTAACCAACAATATTGCGCTAACCTGTTCGTAAATCAAATCGCAAAGGTTGATATCATGTCCGGTCGATTACCCATAATCAAGAGCCCTTGCACGGCACGATTAACGTTATCTGTTTGTCCGAGATATCGCTGATGCCGTGCCCCTACGCAACAACTCTGTGAGGTTTTTATTATGGGTAATTCAACTTATTGCTGCTGAGTATCACCCGTAATAATCTCACCCAAGTAGAGCCTGACAAATTCTTCAGCCGCCGATGGCTCAATCTCTTTCAACACTTTGACGATTTCTGCAACTGTTTCGGCGTTGGGATCTGTTTGTTCGTGAAACCAGCGAAAAACAACATAACGCTTAACTCCCAGCGCCCCAGCTAGTTTGTTCTGGCTGATGCCGTAGGTTTCAAGTATCTGTCTGAGTGCTTTGCCTGCCCTTCCCATGCCGCTCACGTTGCGTCGCTATTCTGACTTATTCTGTTCGCCGCAATCCTTAACAATACGTCCCAGGTACAGCACTAGAAAATCATATGCTGCCGCTTGATTAAGCTTTTGGAGCGCTTCGACAATTTCTGGAATGGAGTCAGCCAAAGGATCTCTAGTTTCGTTGTACCACTGGCTAACGGTAGAACGGTTGATACCCATTGTTACCGCTAACCGATTTTGGCTGATGCCATAGGTTTCAAGTACCTGTTTGAGTGCTTTACCTGCCTTTCCCATGCCTCCAATAGTGTCAGAGGGTCATAACCAAGTAAATGTTCTCAGGTGAGTGCGTTGTGGTAAGATTGAATTGTTCTCACTAGAGAACAGTACCGTTGCATAGAAATTTAGGTAAATCAAAATGTCAGAGAATCTACCCGCTAATGCTAATGAAACCCTTGCTGGACTTACGATTGAAGCTTTAACGGCTTCCGGCATTCCAGCCAATCGGATGATTTTGATTGGTACAAAAGAGTGGATAACAGGCGTGATTCACAATTTGCACTCAGTGCGTTTTGCCGAAGTAGGGGCGTGGAGTCAATTAGTCCCGACTCGCAACAAAGGCGAGATGATTAGCGTGCTGATGCGTCGGAGAGTGCAAGATCCGGCATGAGTTGGTAGACCTACCCTCCCCAGCCGCCCTTCCCTCGTAGGGAAGGGCGGAGAATTACCCCCTCTCCATGCAGTTAAACCAATATTACAGCCGCTATTTGTAGTATAATTAAATATGCTTCTAAACCTATTACGCTTTTGCAGTTCTGTAGTCATTAAGAGGGAGTTACAAAGCATCGAAAAACGAAGCAGCAGCTAGAAAAGCACCCTTGGAATGCGGTGGGTATTCTCTTAAAGAATTGCTATTGTTATGTCAACAACAAAATTATCAGTTAGAGCTACTGACATTGCTGAATATATTCGTTATCAATCCTGCGATCGCCGATTTAAGTTAAAATTTAATAATTATGAAATTGCCAAAAAAGTTCCCTTCTTTGAGTTAATTTTTGATACATCGTTAGATCCAGTTTTGGAAGCAGAAGGTCGTAAAAGAGAAAAAGAATGGGAAACTTCACTTCAAAAAGATGGTTTGCTTGACCTAACTCAAATGAGTCAAAAGTCTCAGCAAGACAAATCAACTGAATGGAATGACTTTGTTCAAAAAATACACAATTTACCCGTCGAACAAAAAGCTTATGGGCGAGAAATTTCCCTAGAAGGAAATCTTGGAGAATTTAATATTCGTGGAGAAATTGATTTTGTAGTTATTTTATGGGAAAACAATCAACCTAAACTACGCTTAGTTGAGAGTAAAGCATCTCGAAAAGATCGGACTTATCATCAAGTACAGGTTGCTTTATATCGGATGCTGGTGCGTCAACTAATAGAGGAAAATCAAATTGCAATCAGTGGAAAACCTTTGAAAAAAGAGAATATTGAATGTGTTGTTGTCCGCATTGATGAAAACAATAACAAAAGTCAGGATATTATTCAATCTGAAGCCCTAAATCTCAATACTATAGAAGCTGATATTAATCGCCTAATAGCTTCTGATGGTGCGTTAAAGCGCATTGTTGAAACTGATTTAGCTGATTTAGATTATCAGTTAGATCAAAAATGTAGTGACTGTACATTGAGCGTTCATTGTTTAGCTGAAAGTGCAAGAGAACGGCGTTTAGAATTGTTGGGAATAGATGCATCAATTGTTAGTGCATTGCATAAAGTAGGTGTAAAGACTATTGATGATTTAGCTGACATTGATTTAACAGGAAATCAAGTTGCCCAAATCCAAAAAGATCTAAGTTTTAGAGATAATTTAGAACTTCTTAAATTGAAAGCACAAACCCGTAGGCGTACCCTTCCCGATGGAGATTATCATCCAGATACCTATGAAGTAAAACCACTTCCAAAATATTCAGGTCAAAGTCAACTTCCAGAACATTCAATTAATAGTGAACGTCTCATCCGTGTATATCTTTCTGTTGAGTACGATTATGTTGAAAATAGA
Source organism: Cyanobacteria bacterium UBA11372 (assembly GCA_003486675.1). Taxonomy (GTDB): domain Bacteria; phylum Cyanobacteriota; class Cyanobacteriia; order Cyanobacteriales; family Aerosakkonemataceae; genus Microseira. The sequence continues at coordinate 19,309 of DNGG01000659.1, read as the reverse complement.
ATTGGTGCGCTGGCTGCTCATGTAACAAAAAGTGAAGGGAAATTAGACCCCAAATTCCTACAAAATGAAGATGGTAAATGGCAACCAGATCCTAAAATTCAAGAATACATAGAGGAAAGAAACGATAACAAGGCTATTTATAAAGAAAAAGAACTTGAAGGCAAAGATGTAATTAAGTTCAAAACATCAGCATGGACAGGAGAATATAAAGAAGATAATGGTTCTGAAAAAGAGCTAATACAAGGATTTTTATTAGAATTAGTTGATGCGATCGCTGAAGTGGCAGAGACAGAAAAAGCTGCAATTCATTTTTATGTTTGGTCACGTCAAGAAATGACCCAGTTGCTCGAAGGATGTTCCCGTGTTAGTTCCCAACTGTTGAGCCATTTACGGGAGTTACTTGGTTGTCGTGAAAGTTTAGAACAACTAATTTACTCTTGTCTTTATGATGAAGTAGATCGTCGTTATGCTTTAGGATGGACAGGAAGAGATTTAGCAGTTGTAACCTCTCTCAAGTGGTTTGGACGACGTTACCACTGGCGACGAAAGATTGCAGGGCAAATAGTTAATTTAGATCAGATTTTTTCTCAAGATGTCTTTGATTTTAAAAATAATTTAGAGATAGATAGTAACAATCAATGGGCAACATCAAATTCTCAAAATGTCCGTAAACATCAGTTTGAGATTCGGCTAAGATACTTTAACTCTCTAAGTGCAGCTTATTGGCGTGCTTATTGGCGACTACTTCCCGATCCTAACGATCCCGCACTTACACCCAAATTAAAAAATTCTATTGAACGTTACAATCAAGCACAAAAACCAATTTATTTAAAAGAGTATTTCCGCGCTCGTACTCATGCTATCAGATGGATTGAAGAGGGAATTCAGTTTAAAAATCCAGAAATAACTAAAGAACCATTGACCATTGCTGATTTGCCAGATTTCAATTTAGGTGTAGATGATGCTGCTCAAGCAGGTATTGATTTTCTTCGTTTAGATCAGCACGTTAAAGTAACAGATTGGATTGCCAGTCATTTAGTCCCACCCATCTATCGTGTTTCTTTGGGCAGAACAATCCCTGTAAAAAATGTAGTGTCACAGGGTAATAATAGACTTACAGCAGAGATTCATCTCGATCAATACAATATTACTTCTGAAGTTTTGCAAGCTAACTGCACGATCGATCAAGGTTCTTTCGTCAGGCTTAGTCCTAGTTATGATGCTCCAAATAAAGGTCAAACAATAAAACAACTTTTGGGTGGTGGAAGCACCTGTGTTGTAGAAGCAATTGACTGGGATAGTGGAGAGGTTGAACTTTCAGTTAGACAAACAAATAGTCCAGATCGTTATCAACTTCGTGGTCGTTTTTTCCCAAATGGAGAAGATATTTATGATTGTGCCACTATTGATGAAAGTCCCTCAGATTTTGTGGCTGGAAGAGTTGATCAAAAATTACAAAATAGTCAAGGAAATTATGTTTGTCAGTGGTTGGCTCCGCAAAATCCTCAAATTCCACCACAAACTGCTCTTTCAGCCAGTGATTTAGAACAATATCGCAATCTACTCCAGACTTTACCACTACCAAACAGTAAACAGCTAGATGATAAGCAAATCGCAGCAGTAATAGATGGACTAAAAACAAGGATTCAGCTTTTACAAGGACCACCAGGTACAGGTAAAACAGAAACAACAGCGATCGCTACTTTTCTGAGAATATTAGCACGTCGTTCTGCTGGCGATATTGTTCTTATTACAGCTCATACTCATACGGCTGTAGATAACTTGCTATTACGCCTAGATAGCCTTTTGCCAATTTTGAGGCAACAAGCAGAAAACTTAGGTATTACTGTACCAGAGATTCAATTGAGTAAAGTTCATTCTTCACAAGTTGAATCGCCTACAGGGGGAAATGTTCAAGACTTTTCTTCTAAACCTTGTGTTAAAAAAGTCAATCAAATGAGAAATAATGCTGTATTAGTCATTGGAGGTACAACCAGTGGAATTTTGAAAATGGCAGAAGAACTAAATCAAAGAAAACCATTTTGTAACTCTAATCAAGGTTTTCAAGTGTCTCTGCTAATCGTTGATGAAGCAAGTATGATGGTATTTCCTCACTTTCTTGCTCTAGCTACATTAGTCAGAAATGACGGTGAGATTATGTTAGCAGGCGATCGCCGACAGCTTGCTCCTATTGTTACCCATGACTGGGAAAATGAAGACCGTCCTCCTGTTGTAATTTACCAAGCTTATGTCAGTGCATATCAAGCGATTCAAAATCTCAAAGAAAACTCAGATATTAAGCTTTCTGATGAAGCAATTTTGCGTTCTACTTTAAGCTTGACCTTCCGTTTACCATCAGTTATTTGTGAACTAATTGCTCGTATTTATCGGTTAGACGATATTGAATTACAAGGAAAAGCAAAGATTGAAGACACAGAAGAAAATCAAGTAATAGATGGAACTTGGGAAAAACTTTTACAAGGAAACAGTGGTCTTTATCTTGTTCTTCATTCTGAACGTCTGTCAAGACTCAGTAATCCAGTTGAAGTAGAAATAATTAAACAGATTCTCGATGCAGGTGGAGAAATTGCTGATGGTTCTGTTGCGATTATAACCCCACATCGCGCCCAAAGAACACTACTTAAAACAGAGTTAGCAGAGTATTATGGAAACACTGTTGATGTGATTGATACTGTGGAAAAATTACAAGGTGGCGAACGTCAAAATGTAATTGTCTCTGCAACAGCAAGCGAGCCATCTGCAATTAGTAAGAATGTGGAATTTATCCTCGACCTTAATCGCTCTAATGTTGCCTTTTCTCGCGTTCAACAAAGATTAATTGTTGTTTGCTCTAAAACTCTCATAGATTACATTCCCGCAGAATTTGAACACTATGAGCAAACAATGCTGTGGAAAGCATTACGTTCCGAATGTTCAGAGCTTATTTTTAATGCAAATGTTAATGGGCATACAGTAGAAGTATTCACGTATCCTTTCAAGAGCAAGGAATGAGTGTTTTGCTGAAGCAAACCAATGCAATTCGAGTTGAGCCGAGATAACCACCCAATAGTACAAAGTGGGTGTGAATCTCTGCTTCTACCCTACCCCTGCCTTCGTCAAAGTCCATATTCTCCCATTCCGCGATCACCATTTCCGATCTATCCGTCCAATGTACAGGAGCGCTAAAAATACAAAAAATTAAGCGATCGCTCCCTTAATTCATCGTTCGTAGTAGAAGTTTTAGCCCTTCCATTGCGGTAAACTCAGATCTTGCGGTATCTCCGGAGCAAACCTTGGGTGTCGAACTACGCAGCTATGTATATATAGACAGCTTGCAACAGCAATACGCAGCTTATCTGGGAACAGTCGCCCAAGGATTCTTACCATTACCGGGAGATACATCCCTGTGGATCGAAATCTCACCCGGTATCGAAATTAACCGGATTACGGACGTAGCGGTCAAATCCGCCTCGGTTCGTCCGGCGGTGCAAGTAGTAGAACGACTGTACGGTTTACTAGAAGTACATTCCAGTTCCCAAGGCGAAGTGCGGGCGGCGGGGCAAGCAATATTGGCGACACTGGGAGTACGTAGAGAAGAATGTCTCAAACCCCGCGTCATATCCAGCCAAATTATCCGCAATATCGACGCATACCAAACCCAACTAATCAATCGCGGGCGGCGGGGACAGTTAATCTTAGCCGGACAAACGCTATACGTCCTAGAAGTAGAACCAGCCGCCTATGCCGCCCTAGCCGCCAACGAAGCCGAAAAAGCCGCAGCGATTAACATTTTGGATGTTTTGCCCATCGGCAGCTTCGGGCGCGTTTACTTGGGGGGAGCAGAACGAGATATTCTAGCGGGTGCAGCGGGTGCCTTAGCGGCAATGGAAAGCGTAATGGGTAGAGAAAATCCTAGCGGGCGGAAGGAATAACGGCAATGGCAAATTTCGAGCATCTAGCCCTACTAGAAGCAGGCGGAATCAAATGGATCGAGTGGAGAAACAAACACCCCGATATCCAACCAGATCTGAGCGAAGCTAACCTACAAGGGTGGAACCTCAAAGGCGCTTGCTTGCAAGGGGCGAACTTAAGAAAGGCAGATTTGAGCGATGCTTTACTCGTAGGAGCCAACCTCAGCAACGCCGAGTTGGGCGGTGCAAACTTGCACCAAGCAATCCTCAGCGAAGCCAACCTTTTCGCAGCTAACCTCAGCATCGCCCATTTGAGCTACGCTGACCTCACAGAAGCGATTCTGAGTCAAGCTAACCTGATTGGATCTGACCTTTTGGGTGCGAATCTCAAACGGGCAGATTTGAGCGAATCTAACTTGATAGGAACTAACCTCAGAGGCGCGAATTTGAGAGGGGCGGATTTAGGTGCGGCGAAGCTTACCCGAACCAACCTCAGCGAGGCGAATTTGATGTCAGCAAATTTGAGCGACGCGGATTTAAGCGAGGCGAATCTCTACGAAGCCGAAATGAGCCAAGCTTATCTTTATAAAACTAACTTGCAAAA
>DNGG01000659.1:12392-14536 GCA_003486675.1 Cyanobacteria bacterium UBA11372 | reverse complement strand
TAGTGCGGGCAAATTTGAGCGAGGCGGATTTGAGTAGAACAGACTTAAAATGGTCTAACCTGAGCTTTGCCAATCTTGCCGGAGCTAACCTGAGAGGGGCTAACTTGAGAGGCGTGAAACTGCACAAAGCGAACCTGACAGGCGCTTATTTGCAAAATACAAAGATGCCCGATGGCACAATTCAGGATTAGCATTGGACATTAGACCTGTGCCAAAAATACCTGGGCAGGCAGGATGCCCACCCCACAAGATTTTTATTTGCTTTGTGGGGTGGGCGTCCCGCCCGCCTCTGGATTCAGATATGAAAGATTAAGATAAATCTTGAATCACTCGGCAGGGATTTCCAACTGCAATAACATTTGCAGGAATATCTTTTACCACGACGCTACCAGCGCCTATCGTAGTATTATCGCCGATGGTAACGCCGGGACAAATAATCACACCGCCGCCAATCCAAACATTATTACCAATTTTCACAGGAGCCGCTAATTCTTTACCAGTAAGACGTATTTCGGGTGAGGTAGGATGGTAGGCGGCGTAAATTTGCACGTATGGCCCGCAGAGAACATTATCGCCGATTTCGACCAGATTGCAATCGAGAATGACGCAGCCAAAATTCATGTAAAATTTGTCACCTACATAAATATTGCTGCCGTAGTCGCAGTGAAAAGGCGGCTCGATTTCAACGTTAGAGCCAACTTTGGCAAATAATTGGTTGAGGAGTTGCGATCGCATCTCGCTTTCTTCCTCTGTTGTATTGTTGTAAGTTCTGACAAGACGGCGTGCTTGCTGGCGAAGTGCGACTAATTCGGCATCGGAAGCTAGATAAAGTTCGCCAGCGAGCATTTTCTGTTTTTCGGTTTTTTCCACGTTGTTGTACTCGCTCAAAGGTGCTGTATTTAGGATAAGTGATATGCCAAGGGTTAGCTACGCGATCGCATTTTTCATAGTTCTGTCGGTGCAGTTATATTTCACTACTTACTTTTCCTACCTTTCCTACTCTTAAACTTGGTAACCCAAAATACATGTTATACTTGGAAAAATATTGTTTATCAAAATTTTTATGGTAAACTAACTAATGTAAACCAACAGCAAAAATATATGACAAAATCCAGCATAACCCTACCCAGCGATGAACTTATCGTTATGGCAAATGAGGAAAAGAACCTCCCCAGCTTGACTAACAAAACAGAAAAAACGATAAAATTAAAAATTCAAGCTGAGGGCAAGTGGAGTTACGGCGGGAAAGAGGCATTCGGCAACCAAGTAGATGGTGATGGCAATACAGCACAAACGGGGCGAAACACATATATGCGTTTTCCGGACATAACCCCAGCGGCATTGGTAGCAGTAATAGATGGCAAAGCTGTAGGAAGCGGCAAAGAACAGGAGATCGAAATTCCACCAGGCAAGACCTTATCTTTTATCAACAATGACCAACCGGGCGTATACACTGATAACAGTGGCAGTCTCAAGATTAAGTGGTCTATCGCTGGCATCAAAAACGGTAACGGTGGGTCAGATAAAGAAGAATCTATTGTCTCTGGCCCTGACAATAAAAGCTTTCCTCTTCCCACTGGCGAACTCATCGTTATGGCAAATGAGGAACAAAACCTTCCCAGCTTGACTAACGACTCGGACAAAAAGATAACATTAAAAATTAAAGCGGAGGGAAGCTGGAACTACGGGTGGAGCGCCAATAACGAGCCAATCGCTAACATGGTAGACGCCAATGGCAATCCTGTGGATACGGGAAGACAACAATTTATGCGCTTTCAAGGTATAACGCCAGCGGCACTTGTGGCAGTAAAAAATGACCAAGCTGTGGCTAGCGGCAAGGAACAAACTGTTGAACTCAATCCGGGCGAAACCGTATCTTTTATCAACAACGATCAACAGTGGATATACTTTGACAACAGCGGCAGTCAAACGGTTAAGTGGTCAATTTTGAGCGTCAATTAATCCGAGCGATCGCTTTGCTTTAATAGGGAGGAACCCCACCTTGGTCGATCTAGGGTTCTCAATTTAGGAAAAGCGATCGCTCTGCGATCGCTCTTCTTTTTCCCTAAAACACCAATTCAATAACGATCGCTGTAGGGGCACGGCAACCGAGATTTTTTCATTAAACCAAAATGTTATTAATG
>DNGG01000659.1:0-12176 GCA_003486675.1 Cyanobacteria bacterium UBA11372 | reverse complement strand
ATTAATGCCGTGCCCCTACGATCGGCGATCAACAGTTAGGTGTCAAATCAGTGCGTTCTAATGGCACATCGAAAATAATTTGATATGTGAAATTGGGAATGAGACGCCGGAGGACTTGCAGATGTGCTTCGGCGTCGCTGCGGCGGCGAAAGCGGGCGACGATCGGCGATCGCAAGTTGGGCATTGGGCGGATGATGCACCAACGATGGAGCGAGTCGAAGTAGCTCATAGAACTTTCTGGGTGATGCTTGTGGGTTGTTTGGTTAATTTGCGGATCGGGGTTTGTCGTTTTGGATTTATTCATCGGTAATCTGTTAATAATGGACAGGACAACGATTGCCCAGCTGACGAAATCGCAGTAGGCAATTAGACTTTTTGTTCTGGTCAAACAACTCAATGAGGCAGCTGAATAGCCAAATAGCGGCTTTCTCAGCTGTCTTTCCTTTGTGTGTATTCCTGGTCTAGGGCTTATATACACGTACCGTGTACACGTATTTATAATATGACAGAAAAGAATGAAGATCAACAAATTAGCCACAACGACCGACTCACGCTGGCACAACTGAGACAGCGTGCTGGTCTGACGCAGCGAAAGCTAGCTGATATTCTTGACGTGACGATTAAAACTGTTAGTGCGTGGGAGAGAGGAGAACACGAGCCATGTTTGACTTTGACTCAGACTAAGAAGCTGGTGGATGGGTTGCAATGTTCTCTGGATGAACTGATCGCGGCGATGGGAAGGGAAACCTCGACGGGAGAAGATGAGCCACGCTACACCTTTGCTCAAACTAAGCGTTTAACAGAGATTCTCGAATGCAGTCTTGATGAGTTAGTTGCGGCGATGGGGAGAAATTCTGACCAAGAGTAGGGTTAAGGTAGCGATCGCTGTTTCATTTTCAGACGAGGGGGGAGGGGTGCGATCGCAGGTCAGAAAACGTGCGCCAAGTGCTACATTATTTACAATATAGTTTTGTAAAGGCAAAAGGCTGATTCAATGGAACCATCCAACCTTACTCGGCGACTGATAGATTTAGAAGATAATATTAAACAAGATTTAGCTTTACTCAAAAACTACGAAGATGAGTTACGCTATGAAGATGATCCACGTCGCAAGGGTAAATACAATCGAGCAATTGAGCAATTAAGGGAATCAGCGAATCGCTATCAGCAGGAATACGATCAACTGCATCAGCAGATAACTGGTGAACCAACTGTACAAATGCAGAGCGTAGCTATCGAGTTACAACAGATGAAAAACAGCATAGACAGACTATCTGCTGGACAGAAAGCTATTTATGAAAACATTAACCACCTGCGGCAAGGATTACTAGCACGCTATAGCGCTAGTGAAAAAAATATAATTTCTGCCATCACAGAGCGATTGGATCGAGCTCAAATGCTTACGATTTATGCTGTAGTAGATGCAATAGAAGCTAACCAGATATCTACCGGAGAAATGCAGAATATTTTACAGATGATTGGACAAAGTTTAAACATCTTACAACAACGTGGCATCGCCCTACCTTCCAGTGAGCAAGAAATACTTGAAGTGATTAATTCGCCTGGTATTGATTTCAAGCATCGATTGAAGGTGGCTGTGCCTATTATTCCTTTTATATTGGACTATGAAGGGGAATTGGAACTGGGAGCAGGTATAGATTTAAAAGCGACTTTGAAACGTTGGTGGCGCGATTGATAGGAGAGTAAACTGTGGATCAGCACCAGCAACGTAAGCATGACTTAGAAGAACACATAAAAGAGGAGTTAACTCTACAAAAGCAATTAGAAGATGAATTGCGTTTCACTCAAGATCCACAGCAAGAAGCAAAAATAAAAAAGCAAATCAAAAAAGTCAAAAGCAGGATTAATGATTATCAAAGCCAATTAGATGCTCTCTGTCAAAGTCAACAAGAGCAATATTCTCTTGTTAGCGCAATGACAAATATTACATTCAGAGAGTTAGATATGGTAACACAGGGAATTATTTGTATGCCAATACCTTCTGATGCTAACTTCCTCGTTACTGCCCCTGTGGAAAAAATGTTGAATAACCAACTTACTGGGGTTGCTCAATCAAGACTAATGACCGGGGTTATTCAAGCTAGAATGGTTAGCAGCTTTGTTGATAACATGGTTAATGTAATTCCTGACTTTCCAGAAAGACTAAAAGCAGGATTCGTGAGAGAGTATCAAAGACTCCGAACCACGGGATTAGAAGGAAATGCTTTATTTAATGCCTTACATGCATTTTCTTGCAATCGTAGCTCAGACTACGATCTACAAGCAGCAGGCTTAGCAGTTCTTTACTATCTTTTTGAAAAATGCGAGGTGTTTGAAAGATGACTCTCTCTACAGAGGTAGCTTCTACCTATAATCACTCAAGGATTTTACCTACCAAACACATCTCTACCCGTCGCTCTCTGTTGGGGGTAGGTGCTAAAATATTAGAACAATTGCACTATCCACGTACAGTCTCATCACTTTGGAGTGCTGTTTCGAGTATGCCCGAAGTCGCCACCTTTGAACGGTTTGTTTTGACTTTGGATATTCTATATGCTATTGGAGCAATTGAAATGGATGCAGGGCTGCTTCGTAGGTGTCGTCGATGATTCGTGCTGTTCGCTGTAATCATGCTTCATTTAAAGCTGTCGAGTTTACACCCGGCTTTAATGTAGTCTTGGCAGATCGTACAGAAGAGTCTGGAACCAAAGACTCCCGTAATGGTTTAGGTAAATCAACTTTAATCGAAATAATTCACTTTTGCCTGGGAGCTACATTACTAAAAGCTAAAGGACTAGGATCTAAAAATTTACAAGGTTGGGCTTTTAGCCTAGAATTGACACTTGCGAATCAAGTTATCACTGTTACTAGAAGTACTGATGAACAGTCCAAGATAATAATTGAGGGAGATACTACTTCCTGGCACATTCAGCCAAAAGAAAAAGAAGGGCAAAGAGTTATGAGCCTGAAAAATTGGAAGGCAGTGCTAGGAAATCTTATGTTTGATTTGCCAATTGATAATGAAGATAAAAAATTTCAACCTACGTTTAGAAGCCTAATTTCTTATTTTATCCGCCGTGGAAGAGATGCATTTTCTACTCCTTTTGAACACCACAGAAAGCAGCTTGAGTGGGAAAAGCAAGTTAATAATTCTTTTTTACTAGGCTTGGCTTGGGAAGATGCGAGAGATTTACAACTTTTAAAAGATCAACAAAAATTACTCGATGATATCAAAAAACTTAAAAAAGATACAGAAACAGGAGTGGCAATCGGCATATTTGGTTCTCTAGGCGAACTAGAAGCGTTAAAAGTTCAAGTCGAGTCACAATTACGCGAAAGAAAAGAAACTTTAAGTAATTTTCGTGTAGCACCTCAATACCACGAATTAGAGGCTAATGCTAATCGATTGACTGCGGAAATTCATGAAGCTACTAATAACAATATTGCCGATCAAAAGTTATTAGAATTTTATCAAGCTAGCCTGGAAGCAGAAAATGAACCATCTTCAGAGGATGTTACTCGTATATACGAAAGTGTCGGTATTGAACTCCCTGGTCTAGTAGTTAGAAGATTAGAAGAAGTTGAAACATTTCATCGGAGACTCATCGAAAATCGTCGCGAGTTTCTATCGATTGAAATTGCTCGCATCAGGAGAGATATATCCTCTAGAGAACGTCTCATCCGTGAAAAAACAGAAGAACGTGCTTATTTTTTAGAAGTCTTGCAGACACACGGTGCTTTGGAGGAGTACACAAGACTGCAAGAACTTTATTTAGAAACTGTAGCTAATTTAAATGATATTAATAAACGTATAGAAGATTTAAATAAATTTGAAGAGGGAAAAAGTGCTTTAAAGATTGAAAAAGAACGCCTCATACAACGCGCACGTCGTGACTATCAAGAACGACGTGTTCAAGTAAATCGAGCTATAGAGTTATTCAATACAAACTCTCGATTTCTTTACGATGCACCAGGAAGATTAATAATTAATGTAGGTGACAATGGTTTTCAATTCAAAGTAGATATTAGCCGTGATGGTAGTGAAGGTATCGATAACATGAAAATATTTTGTTATGACTTAATGCTTGCACAGCTTTGGTCTGAACGCACTCCTTCACCACATATCCTAATTCATGACAGTACCATTTTTGATGGTGTTGATGAGAGACAAGTGAGACTTGCTCTTGAATTGGCTGATAGAGAATCTAGGAGATGTGGCTTTCAGTATATCTGTACTTTAAACTCCGATATGGTTCCATACTCCGAGTTTGCAGCAGATTTTGATTTTGATTCGTTTGTAAGACTTAGGCTTACAGATGAAAATGATGAGAGTGGACTACTAGGAATTCGCTTTTAGAGATAAAAGGTACGCGATCGCTCCCATCCCACCCGCACCAAATCAATCTACTTGGGATGGGAATTACAGAATGCGATCGCGTTAGCGTGCGCGTTAGCGCGTATCGCGCAGCGTGCGCTCGGCATATCGCTTAATTAAACACAAACAACCCCGGATCGACGTGGAAAAACTTCCCCAAAGCCTCAGCTTGTTTCTTACTGATTTCTAGCCGACCATTAATTACCTCAACTACCGCCTCACTCGACCCCATAATTTCTACTAAATCCTCTGGTTCTATACTCCGAGCATCCATCAAATGAGCTAGTCTTGACTGTGGCGTTGAGATATTAAGTTGATAGTGCTTATCTTCAAAATCCTCAATCAGTTTTACCAGCAGTTCTAGCAGCGCATCTTCTTCTGGAGTCAGATTTGGACGCGAAAGTAATTCTTCAACTATCTCCAAAAATATCTCGTTTTCCTCTTCAGTTTTGATAATCCGAGGCTGATATTTAGAGAGCAAGCCACTGTAAATATTTGCATCAAAAGTAATGCTCATTGTAACTAATCTATTTTGGAGCGATCGCAATCCGATACCCCAGCGCATCCAGCAACTCAACCAAAGCGTAAATTTCAGCTCCTCCAGTTTCTGACAGTATTTTGTCAAGTTTTTCATAACGCGATTTTACTTCTTCCAAAGCCGGGTTTATCTGCGCGTGCGCCTCAATTACATCTTTCAAAATAGATGATAGATATTCAGGCTCATCACCTTCTTCTAATTCCAAAAAAGTCTCTATATAACCAGCAGCTCTTTCAGGATCTTTAAGAGATGCAATTAGATATTCGCGGTAACTTCTACTCCTTGGTGCTTTAACTTCTTTCATAATCGCTCCAATATTCCTTAGCTTTTTCAATGTCTTGTTCTTGGGTACTTTTATCTCCACCGCAGAGCAGAAGTACTATTGTTGACCCGATCTGTCCAAAATAGACGCGATATCCTGGCCCATAGTTAATTCTAAGCTCGCAGACTCCTTCTCCAACCGAGCGATAGTCTCCCAAATTTCCTGACTCGATCCGCCTAAGCCTCTTCTCAATTTTATCTATAGCTCGCCGATCTCGCAAAGCATCAAGCCATTCTTCAAAAGGGCTTTTTCCGTCTGCTGTCAGGTAGTTCTGAATTTGTCTTGGTTGAACTTCCATGATTGGATGATAAGCCTATCGTAGATTAATTTACCAGAAAGCGATCGCTCTATGAAATTACTCCTCTTATATCCGGCTTATATGATGTCCGTTAGCGTCGGTATTGTCTAAGCCGGGGCGGGTTTATATAGAATGTATGTTAAAGTCATAAATTGTTGGTAAAACCCGCCCCTACACAACCTGAAAATATACACAACCGATGTAACCGGACATGATATTAAACCACAAAAAACCGACTTTGATTCAGCATCTCTTTATCTTTAACTAACAAAAATGTCTCAGGATAATTGTACATTCCCAAATACATAATACACTGACTTTCTGGCAGACTTTGATCTTCTTCGCATCCAGGTGGATGTGGTAAGCCAAATGCATGTCCTAATTCGTGTCCCAATCCTCCTATCCATCGCGAAACGGGTTCGTTACTCAATCCCATTAACCCGTGTATATCGTGTTGAGGTAATACCGCTACACCGCAAGTTCCCGCACCGCCGTATTGTCCCTCACCGTTTTCGGCGTCGATATAAAAAATCCAGATAAAATTAGGATCGTTAAAACTTGCACCCGTCAAAGAAAAAGCATCGGCTAAAACATTATTCCAAAACCAAAGATGATATTCCCCTGCGGGATTTGTCGCGTACCATTTGGCTTTGTGTTTTGTTCGCACTACTTCAACAATGCTATCTGTTAACCTAAATGTTTTCCGCTCTTCCATCTGTGCTAAATACCACTGCTGGAGATGGGTAATAGCGTATGCGATCGCATGTCTATAATCCTCGCGAGGATTGGCATCAGATGGCACTAAATAAACAACACGCACTGTATGCATGACTTTTGCTTTTTCAGCAACCGGGTTTCTAGATTGCTTAAGTTCTCCAAAATAATTTTAACCTGGTAAATACACTTACAATTAAAGCAATAACCAAAGTATACGCAACTCCTTTAATAAATCCCATAACCGGAGTTTGAGTATGTTTTATAATACTGTCTTCCCATCCCGTTAAGGCCAAAATAGGCCAAAGCAAGTTAGCAAATCCTACATAGCCAATCATCGGATTTTGCCCGTTATCGATTAATAGATTCAACCACGCTTTTTTCTGAAAAATATCAAAAATAATCGTAAAAGCGATTAAAATAAAAATAGACATCCCCGTCGTGACAAAGTAGTAACTCATGGTGGAGGGGTCTTTTTTGATGCCGCCTTCGTAAGGTTCAAACAATAAGCCAAGTGCCAACCATAAAATTCCAAAACTGTAAAGTCTATTGAGCAATATTTCGGTGGCAGAAGTTGGATGTTTGAATAAAAACCAACCAATCAAGCAAAGGATTGCGCTTGCTAAGGTTGTTTCCACTACTAATCTAGATTGCAATCCGACTAGCAAAATCAAATTCAGCGCCAACATCAACAAAACAATAGCATCGAAACGCCAGGTTTGCCAAGATTCTTTTTGATCGTATTCTGTTGTCTGCATCGATTCCCAAATCAAATCGCCAGCAATTGTGCCGGGAATGACTATAAATAAATACTTTAAATAAGCGAATTTGAAAATCCAGGGGGCGGGGGAGTATGACCAAAGTTGTGCTACCCAACCATCGGCGGTAGAAGATAAATGGAGGGCGAATAATAAACCTAGCAATCCAACTCGTAAGAAGGTGTTTTGCCTTGTAAATAACCAGATTAATGAGCCAAAAACAGCCATATTTGCCAGGATAACGAGGATAATATCGCTGCGAGACAGTGAAAAGCCGCTGTTGTCTGGATATTGAATTCTAGATAGCAGAAAAATTGTAGCAATCCAGGCAGTTAAAGTAATCGCGTTGCGTCTCCAAGGTTTCCAGGATGCGGGTAAGCGGACAAACATAAAAAATAATAGGAAAAACCCAACTAAGGCAATCTGCCATTTTTGCATACTCGGTTCGTTGGGATTGATGACTTGGGGTCGAAGATGTTGCAGAATAATGGCAAATGCGCCTAAGAGAAATCCGCGTTTAAATATAGATAAAATAATCTCGCTCCTGGGCAATCCTTTGGCGAGGCGACGGGACAGCGCTAGGGGTATTGCTGCGCCCATTGAAAATAAAAATATGGGAAAAACCAGATCGACCCACGTTAATCCGGGCAGTTTTGAATTAAAAACATGGTCGGGTGGCGGTACTTGGGCGTGATACATCCACGCGGGTAAAATTTTGTATGCGATCGTGCCTGATAAAACCATTGATAAAATGGCGAAACCACGCAATGCATCGAGGGCGTAGGCGCGTTTTGAGGAGGGGATTGTAGTCATACAGTAGTCGGTACAAATTTGTAGGTTGGGTTGAGGTAACGAAACCCAACGGTTGGGTTTCACTCGCGTTCAACCCAACCTACACAAAAGATTACCAGTATCGACCCCAGTCTCCACTGTCGTAAAAATGCAGGCGTCCAAAACCGAGAAAGTAACTGCGCGCTTTTTCTCCTGCGGGAAACGCCGTCACTCCAAATAAATAAACGCCTCCATACCTGGGATTTTGCACGGGTTTTAAGGCAATGGTTACTGTTTTTCCAGGAGATACAGGCGGATCGAAACTTATTTCTAGCGTTTGGCGATTATCCTTGGGTTTTGCTGCTATTAGCGGGATTTCACTCTCTCGATTGCGGCGCTTCCCTTCATAGGCGCGACTTTCTTCTAGGTCAAATTCGATGTCGTCGCTGCCTTCAGTTTGCGCGATCGCTATCCGTTGCAGCCGTTCTCCCGCATCTTCCGGTACGAAAATTGTAAAATAATATGTCGCACCCCAAGCATAGGTCTGGTTGAACGTGGTTGACGCCCCCTCTAGACGCGGCACTCCCATAAAGTTAACCGTACCATCCGACAGCGTCACCGCGGACGCGGATTGACCGACAACGCTCCAAATTGCCGCCGATACTGCTAAGCTTGCTCCTAACAATGTTGAAAATCGCATGGCTCAAATGCAAAACGCAGCCCTACTTATCATGTTAATGTCAAGTCTAAAAACCTGTTTTTAATAATTCTTATAATTAATTGCCGTCACGTTTGCAAAAATAATTCATATTTCTCATCGAGAAAATTAGCTAAGCTGAAAGTAAGGATAACGCAGGTGAGATTATATGTTTACTGGTTCTAGCGTCCAATTAAAACAACCTGCGTGGCAAACAATTATTATTTTTACTTTAGCTTTCTGGCTCAGCAGCAGCCTGTTGCTGGACTTGGTAATTATGCCCGGTCTTTATGCTTCAGGTATGATGGCTGGATCTGGATTTGCCACGGCGGGTTATCTGATTTTCTGGATTTTTAACCGCATCGAGTTAGTTTGCGCAGCCCTGGTATTAACAGGCACGCTAGCGCTGGCGCACACGCAAAGTACAACTGAGAAAAGTCGCCAAAACGCCATAATTTTATCCATCATCCTGATGTTGGTGGCTTTAGTTTATACCTATGCCTTGACGCCGCAGATGAGCGCGCTAGGGCTAAATCTCAACCTATTTGAACCGGCAGTTGAGGTTCCCGGCACGATGAATGTTTTGCATTCAGGCTATTGGATATTGGAAATTTTCAAGCTAGTGGCTGGCGGTGCAGTTATTCGCTGGTGCTACCGAGGATAGAATTGCAGATTGCAGATTGCAGATTTAAGTACAATTGCAGATTGCAGATTGCAGATTGCAGATTTAAAATGCCAAAATCTGCAATTTTAAATCTTAAATCTGCAATTATTTCATTCTTCGGGTTGGGAAAATAGCAGCCGCAAAGCCATGATGGCAAAACCGATGGCAGCGATCGCTTTTACCCAATCCACGGGGAGTATGTGTGCCGCCCCTTCCCCGACGATAACCCCCAGCAAGCTAGTCAGCAGCAGCGCCAGGGCGGTGCCGAAAAACACGGCGCGGGGAGATTTAGAACTACCGCTGAGAGCGATCGCCGCTAGTTGGCTTTTGTCCCCCAACTCGGACAAAAACACGGTTATAAAACTCAATCCCAACAAATGCCAATCCAACATGTCAATTTTTGATTTGGTAATGGGTAATGGGTAATGGGTAATGGGTAATGGGTAATGGGTAATGGGTAATTTGAGGTTGAACTTTTATCTGCAATTACCAATTACCAATTACCCATTACCCATTAGCAATTAGCGAGGTACTATTTCCCACAGCAGCTGTGCAGCAATCAAGAGCATACTCGCCCCAGCTGCTTTGTTTAGAACTTGGGGAGATATCCATTTTGCCAGCACGCGACCTAGCAGACATCCCAACAAGCTTGTCGCTACCAGTGCAGATCCTGCCCCAGCAAAAACCATCCAAGGCGAATGAGACTCGGCACTCATCAGCAGGGTTGCAACTTGGGTTTTATCACCCATTTCCGATAAAAAGATTGTTAAGAAAGTAGAGCCAAAGACTGCTAAAGCACCCAGTTCCAGCTTTGTGGTTGGTTTTCCGTGCTGTTGTAGGGCAGCGTTACACTTTTCGGATGCTGTTTCCGTCGGGGGTTTCTCCCCAGAAGTAGGCACGGTTTTTGGCAATGAGGAGAGTTTCACAGTCAATTTTACTACCCACCAGTTTTTTCATATTTTTCTCATTTTATCTCTGATTGGTCATAGGGCAAGTGGGCAGGTGGGCAAGTGGGCAGGTGGGCAGGTGGGCAAGTGGGCAGGTGTGCAAGTGGGCAGGTGGAATTATGAGATAGATGGATTTGACGCTGGTAAAACCAACGTTTATGCACTCACCCGCTCACTCGCTCACCTGCTCACCTGCTCACCTGCTCACCTGCTCACCTGCTCACCCGCTCACCCGCTCACCCGCTTACCTGCTCAGCTCTTCCCCGATCTCGAACTAAGATCCGCCCAAGCGCTGGAATACAAAGCGCGACATGTCCGGGAATAAATTCCAATCATTCGAGTAGCTTTCATGGCTAGCTAAAACAGACAGAATATAAGCTGTTTTACCATCTCTTGTTTTGACAAACGCGACCTCGTGCCGTCCAGAAGAAGTCCAGCCAGCTTTAGAAGCAAAATCAATATTTTCTGGTAAAGGTTCCCCAAAAAAGCCTTTAATTGGGTTAAATCCCCCAAATCTGGTGGTATCTTCTTTCCCTTCCGGACTTAAATCCCTTGCTAACCAGGTGAGCATTTTTTGGCTAAATTCTGGAGAAATAGCTTCTCCCTTGACAATTTCATACATCAATCTGGCAGCGTGTTCGCTGGAAATTTTATTGCGAATAGGTTCTTGGGGATCGTCCCACATCTGCCCATCTCTCCCTTTAGGTCGATCCGCAGTGGAGAGGGTTTTTTGACTTAAAATAATACCGTTGTACGCGGCTTTGCGGAAAAATTCGGTCAGAAACATCCGCCGCCGCTTCCAATTTTGATATTCTTCATCCGATAGCTTTTCTCCGGATTTTGTCCCGGTAACCGCATCGATAATGCGGCTGGCTGAATCGTTAGAAGACTGTTGAATCATGCGAAAGAGGTCTACATTAAAGCCAGCTTCATTGGGCAAAATCCCTTCTGCTAAACCCCCATATACGTAAACCATCCAAAACATTTTCAGAACGCTGGCAGGAAAGCGCAATTCCTGTTGTTGATATCCGGCAACTTCACCAGATTTAACGTTAATTAAGGTGATCGATAATTGATCGGTTGGTCGTCCTTGATCCACCGCCATATTTACAAGTTCATCAACTATTGCTTGTAAATCCTTGCTTGGCTTTAAATTGGGCGGGGTAGTAACGTTGTATGTGGCTTGTAAATTTTGCGGATCTAGATCTGTTGAGAGAGTTGGTAAAGATCCCCCTTGCGCTGAAGGATATTCCGGCGGCACCAAAGGCGAAGCTGGTAGGTACTGAGGTGTGCTTGTGTTCGTCACCGCTGCGGCGGCTGAAGAAGTCTGTTCTGTTGCTGGAGGACGAAACAGCGATCGCACTACCCAGGATACGGTGAAAAGACTCAACAAGGTTAATGCGATCGCCACAGCAGCCAATCGCAGTTGCAGCCACCTAATCCGCTTTCGTCTGAGAGAGAACCCCTTAGCCGTATCAATCCTAGGTTCAGCACCTTTTACCAGAGGTTTTCTTCTTCGCCGCCGTGGTTTTGGTTGAGGCATGACAACAACTTCCCTTTCTACGGGTGCAGACTGTTGCCTGTACCTGTCCTCAAAGTAGGCAAGCTGTCTTTGCATTTCATGATTGTGCCGCCGCAGCCGTCGGATATATCGAATCGCGCGGTCGAGTTTTGTTTCAAGCTCATCAATCCTTTGGTAAGGATTATTTAGTTTAACTCTTGGTTGCCGAGTCACCCCTACACCTTTTCCTCATACAAGCTTGTTTCCATACAGCCATAAACTTTACCGCTTCGGCTGGCAAATAGAAAGTAGCAGGGCATATTTCCCTTGACGCGGCTGCCAGTTTGGATTATGAATGGCTCGCAGTTACATTGGATGCTCTATTTGTTAAGAACTTTTGACAAAAAGGGCAATTGGTAATGGGTAATCGGTAATTGGTCATTTGGGCATCGGGGAGGTGAGCGGGTGAGCAGGTGAGCGGGTGAGCGGGTGAGCGGGTGAGCGGGTGAGCAGGGGAGCAGGTGAGAATATAGATTCAAATTTACCTTTGCTCCTAGTCCCCTAGTCCCCTCTGCCCACCTGCACCTCTGC
>DNGG01000149.1:844-4595 GCA_003486675.1 Cyanobacteria bacterium UBA11372 | reverse complement strand
TCAATTCCCGGCATATCTATTAGAACATTCCCATCTTGCAATAAAGGATGGTGACAGTAATATTCAATTCGCTTTAACACTGCGCTATTGCTACCCCGCCGCGCATAACTCGCTGCTTCTTTGAGATTGGCAAAGTCAAATTGTTCCATCGAATAGGTAGAATTATTGATGGTGTGGATGCGATCGCGGTTTCCCACATACCCTTTTAGCAATAACAGTAATGCATTTGCTTGTTTTGCGCGTTCGGATTTACTTTCGCCGCCCTCTTGTTGGATAATTGCATAGCATCGTTGGCGCAATAAATCGGTGACTTCTGCTTGGTTAATATTAGAACTTGCAAATCCCAGTCGCTTGCATAATGCTTGCGCTTGTTCTTGGATTTCTGCTTCACTCAAAAATGTCAGCACTACTTGCTCTTTTTCCGGTTCTGCATAAGCGATGTAACATTCCGTACCCGTGGCGTGTCCTTCGGCACTGTAAAGCAATTCTCGTTCTAATAATGCGTTAATTAACATCGATTTCCCCGCGCTAAATGCACCGGCAAAGACGATTTCAAATTTGGGGGAAATTGCTTTTCTTAGAGATGCTTGGATTGGGGAGGTGTCTTGCTGCGATCGCAAACAAGGTTCCTGCTGCAACAATTGCAATACGGTTTCCACCTGCGCTTGCAAGTTCTGGCATTGGGGTAACATTTGAGACATAAAAATGTAGGATCGAGAACAGCGATAAGTCCTTTATAAATGGGTTTGGGACGATAAAGAAACCGGATTTCTGTGGAGAAACCCAGTTTATTTGATACCGTTACCATAAAAATGGTAATTAGTAATAGTCAAGATTTGACTGCCGATTACCAATTACCTATTAGCAATTACCAATTATCGAGATTGCAATTGTGCGTTCAATGCTTTGGCGATGCGATCGCATGTTTCTTCCAAGTGAGCTTTTGTGTAAATATCGAGGTTTTCTCCTTGTTTTTTCAAGCTAAATTGCAGGGTTTTTTGCAGTTGGCGCAATTGATACCATGCGAGAGTTCGACCATCTTCGGGGACATGGTTATTCCGCAACACCATCGCTAGCAAGATATTCAAATGTTCCCGTTGCAATGAACGGCGGATGCTGGTAATTTGGCCTAATTCTCTGTCGTTTAAAACTTCTGTCCAGATGCTATTTTGCAGCGTTTCAAACAAGTCTGGAATTGTCAGGGATTGTCCTGGGGTTGTTTTTAATTCGATATCTAGCATCCGGTATAAACGTGCGCCGTCTAGAAGCGATCGCAACACCGCACTTTGAAACATCAAAATCCGCGAGTGAATCGGATAATCTAAGCGATATACAGGTATTGGATTCCCCCAATGATACCAGCGCGAGGGGGCTAATTGATTCAGCAATGCGGGTGAGAAATTAAACGCTTCTTTTGCAAATACATAGTCTTGCAAGTTGGTCAAGGCGTGGCGTTGTTTTTCTAAAGTAACGGGGACAAAAGCAAATTCCTCATCCCCATAATTCCGCTTAAAAGATTGTCCGCCGACGTATTGCGTCAGCAAGTTAGCGTTGAGGAAATAGTAGTTCAGAATTTGGTCGAATAAAACTCTTCGTTTCCCGTAATTCCCTTTGACTGGATAATCTTTTTCCAACCGCTGCAACATCAAGCGCGCGTTATCCATTTGCCACTGGGAATAAACCAGCACGTCGCTACTCAAATCCCAGACATTGGCATCGGGATTAATATCCCGAATATCTTCATCAGTCGCATAGGAAAATTCGGGTTGGGGTAACTCCAGCGCAGTTGCTTCTATCTCCTGTTTTTCGGTTTGAGGAACGATGGTTTCAATCGCATCCTGGTTCGGTTTGTAACCGTATTTTATTGCCAATTCATCATAAGGTCCCACTATTGCTGGGTAATAATCTCCTTGCTGGATTCCAGGTGGGGCGAGGTTGACTGGCAGGTAATCCATCACCGAACTTACTAACCCTTTGCTGTGAGTTATTTCTGTGTCGTTTAACTCTGATGGTGCTAACATCGTGCTGCCGTGGAAGTTGTGACGCAAACCCAACACATGACCGACTTCGTGGGCGATGAGAGAGCGTAAATATTGATTCAAATATTCCTTTTTAAGTTCATTATTTGGCGTCGCATTTGGCAAAAGCGACAGCGCCAGCGCCCCCATCGCTGCTTGGTTAGCAGATTCGATGCCGTAACAGTAATGGTTCGATTCTAAAACTTGCTGAAACCGGGAGGCGACACCTGAATCATCCATGTTTAAAGCATTTTCGCACAGAGGATTATTGGTTTCCATCAGCGCGTTATATTCTTGCTGAATTATCCGCACCATGTTGCTATCGACGATAATATCCGCATCCAAAATTTCCCCCGTTAGCGGATTGACGCGAGACATGCCTCTGGCAAAATTTGCATCCATCGAATTGAACCAGCGGATGGTATTGTAACGCACGTCTGCTGGATGCCAATCCGCATTATCTGGCATTTGTCGGACTTCAATGGCATTTTCAAATCCAGCTTTCTCAAACGCTTTATTCCACATCAAAATTCCCTCGCGAATCGCGGGGCGGTATTCCAGCGGAACGGCATTTTCAATCCAAAATACAATCGGCTTTTTCGGGGTAGATAAAGGCGCGTTTGGATCTGAAGGTTCGAGACGCCAGCGATTGATATAACGGACAAAAGGTTCCGAGCGAGTTTCGGTAGAAAATTGCTGGTATGCTGTAATAAAATAGCCGATGCGATCGTCAGCCAATCTGGGAGTATAACCGTTACTTTCCGGCAATTGGGAAAAACTGTAATGTACTTTTAAACCCAGCGCCCTCGTATCGGCTAAGGTAACTAAATTGGCTCCTTCTTCCGAATCAAAATTGTAAATCGAGTCAACTTCTAAATTCAAAGGAAAGCTTTGGACATCGCCGAAATAGGATTTGTTGTAGTCGAGTCGGTAATCGGCTTGCAAAAAGTATTTCAGTAAAGCAGTTAAGCCGGGAAAATCTTGCAACAGCAAGTCATCTAGGCTGACTAAAATACCTCTAGTATGGGGATTGATGCTGACGATTTTCAGCGCATAAAGCACAGAATCGCTGAAAGAACGAGCGAGCGATCGCATCTCCGGTTCCCCCGCTTCTGTCCTAAACTTAACATTCCGAATCGCAAAGTGCAAATTGTTATTTACGCGCCGGAAATAGAACAGAAAATCTTGCAAAGAAAGTCCGCTATAAATCCCGCTTTCCCCAATCCCAGATTCTAAAGTAACCGTAGCCAGATAATTTTTATTTAGTTGTTCTGGCTTAATTTCCAGATAAATTTTGCCATCTACCTCGCTGCGATAAAGCGCAAACAACCCATCTAACTTGCTGCTATCTTTAATTACCTCGTAAAATCGCCGAAAATCTTCGTTTCTTCTATCTAAAAAGAAACTATCTGCGCTGGCGATGGTTTCAACGGCTGGTTGTGCGTTGAGTGACTGTGCGTAAAAACTGGTTTCGCCGCTGACGCCTAAGTAAGGACTGGCGAATAAAAAGTTATACAGTAACAAGGCATGGGTGGTTAAGTGTGCGATCCAATCGTTCATTCTCTAGGTTCCCTACGCAGCGGTGTCGCGGCAAACCGCATCTATCTAAAGATAGAGTAACCGTTTTTGGGAACTTTGAGATGTACGCAATCTTACCGAATCGAAGATTTTGCGCCAAACCGAAAACCCGCCCTGCACTTGAGTGCAGGGCTACAGCGGCTTGCAGCCGCGTG
>DNGG01000149.1:0-620 GCA_003486675.1 Cyanobacteria bacterium UBA11372 | reverse complement strand
CGTTATCGCTTCGTTTGTGTAGCGGCACCCTTAAGGGTGCCCGCACACTGCTGTCGAAGGTGTACCTCATTCGAGTGCAATCCGCTATAATAGCGAAATTCGATTAAAATAGACTGAAATTCTGGCTAAATAAGTTGTTTTTCGTCCCTAATCTCTCTAACTTTCCCTCACTAGGCGCGACTCAATTTAGCTTGCAAATCAGCCCAACGCACACCTGAGAAACCCGGTAAAACGACGTGCGCCGCGCCTACCCGCGATTCTGGACCAATTCCCACTGCAAACATCCCCCCTGCTAAAGCAGCTTCTACGCCTGCTGCGGCGTCTTCTAGCACCACGCATTGCGCGGGTGGCAATCCTAATAAGTTGGCGGCAAATAAAAATAAATCGGGGGCGGGTTTAGGACGATCTACACTGTAACCATCTGCGATCGCATCCACTTTATCGCCAATTCCCAGTTTCTGCACAACCGTGCGGGCATTTTTACTCGCCGATCCAATGGCAATTTTAATCCCTGCTTGTTTTAAATCGTCAAATAGTTGCAAAACTCCTGGAAACAAATCTTTGGGGCTAATATCTTCAATCGATTCTACATAATAGCGATTCTTGCGATCCATCATTTC
>DNGG01000422.1:24332-30144 GCA_003486675.1 Cyanobacteria bacterium UBA11372 | reverse complement strand
TCACTAGCTATCTAGAAGCTCCTTATCCCTACCGGGTGAGGAGGTTTGTTTTTGACCTTCTTTATATTCTTGTGTCGCCTTAGTTAACAGATAAGCAGCCAGGTTTGCTAATGGTCGCTGTTCCCGATCTGCCCATTGGGAGAGGAATTCATAAACATCTTCCGACACAGTGACTGTAATTCGTGGCCTCGCCATTAATTCCCGATTTTTGAGCTGTTTCTACGATCGATCTTACTCTGCGAGTGCTTGCCTTCTCTTTTAGTGCTTTCAGTGCTAAAACCCCTATTGACACTAATAGTGCTAATAGTGCTACAATACCATCAACAACCTAAAAAGTGCCGCGCATTGGGTCTGCAACACCCAATGCGCGACTTTACCCCCTATACCCATAGCTACAGGAGGCACATAAACCATGTTACAAATTCAAGACTTACCCACGCGGGGTAAGCAACCGGGTTTCTTCGTGGATTTCTCGCTGTCAAACCCACGATTTTTCATAGAAACCGGGAATATGAGCGTAAGTCCTAAAACTGAGATCAAGCAAGGAGCATTGGGAAGTTTCTTGCTCCCGGATGCAGAAACTCTGCCAGTTTCGACAGACGACTACGAAATTGTCAGAATTTTGGTGATTAGCTCTCACAGAGGAGTCACGTCCACAATTAGCACCCTATACGCAGTCAGGTTTGCTCAAATTAGCGAGTGGAGTCCCCTATTGCCTGCTCCCGTTTCAGGGGAAGTCATGAGCATATTAACCCGAAGAATCAAGTGCGAATAAAATTCCACCTGATACCATGTCCTTAGGTATCGGTAGTGTATGGATGGCTAATGGCTAATTGCAAGCTTGCTAATTGTCAATTGCCACAGAGCAGCCATTAGCGATTAGCTATTAGCAGTTACACTCTTGATTAAATTGCATTTATTCCTGGTAGAGACGTTACATGTAACGTCTCTACTTTAGTTTCACAACGGTCGATAGACGCGATAGTTAATTTTGGGGAAGATATTATCGATCGCTTGCACTTTTTCCAGCCAGCCGCTGTCAACTTTGCCAGCATTGAGATCGTCGTAGAGTTTATTGAAGCGCATTAGGTGCGATCGCGTCCGTTTCTTGGCATAAGGAACCATCGTTCCCGTCCGCATAATAAACGCCCAGTCAGAAGATTGAGCTAACAACAATTCTCGCGCCGCTTGATTGAGCGCTCGAAACTCCAACTCATCTGCTGGTTCTCGCTTTGCCAATTCAATCATTCGTTCTGCCCCTTTGTGCAAGTGGGGATAAATCCAAGAATTAGTTTCATTCAGCCAAAACTCGTGAAAGCCTTTATAACCCCAACTAGATTGAGCCAGACGGCACACTTGTTGCTTCGGATGAAAGCGCAAATAATCTGCTAAATGAGTCAAAGCATAAGTTTTTTGATCGTGCCACGACTTGCGGATCAAAAAATCTAAAAACATCGGCCCTTCATACCACCAGTGACCGAACAATTCCGCATCGTAAGGCGAGACAACAATCGGAGGTTGCTGCATCGAAGTGTAAAGATGCTGGATTTGGCGTCCCCGATTATACATAAAATTGCCAGCGTGTTCTGCTGCCTTTTCCTTTGCCCAGTAAGGGTCGTATAATTGTTTCTCGCTTAAGCCGATGCCGCGCCCAGTAATCTTGTGGTACTTAATGCCGATATTTTTGCGCTGACCGTTCGGCATGATGTAGGGCTTAATATATTCGTATTCCGCTTCCCAGCCCAAATCCTTATAAAATTCTCGATAAGCTGGATCGCCCGGATAGCCGAGTTGAGTAGACCAAACTTGGTGCGCCGACTCGTGGTCGCGACCGTAAGCAGCAATGCCGGTTTCGGTAAAAACAGGGGTATAAGTGCCAAACCGAGGGCGGGGACGCCCATAAAGCAGCCCATGTCCGTCAATTAGCATGTAGCGCAACCCGGCATCGGCAAGCATCCGCTCTAGGCCATTATAATAAGCGCATTCGGGTAGCCAAATGCCCTTGGGAGGACGCCCGAAATTTTGCTCGTAGTGTTCGCAGGCGACTTGAATTTGCGCCCATACGGCTTCGGGATACATTTTCATCAGCGGTAGGTAGCCGTGAGTCGCGCCGCAAGTGATGATTTCTAGGTTATTCGTATCTAAGAATTGCTTGAAAGCCGCAACCAGGTCGCCGTTGTAGCGGTCCCAAGTTTGTCGAGTCGTGTCAAACTCTTTGGCGTAATGTTCCGCGAGGTAGCGCAGGTGACCGTTGAAATGGTTGCGCTCCATTTCCAACTCGGTTAATTGTCTGAGTTTGCCTAAGTGTTTTTCGTAACGCTCTTGTAGTAAAGGGTCGCGTAGCATTGACACCAAAGGTGGCGTCATGCTCATCGTGATTTTGAAGTCTATGCCATCCCGCCTTAAACCTTCAAATACTAATAGCAAGGGAATATAGGTTTCAGTAATGGCTTCGTAAAGCCATTCCTCTTCTAGAACGTAGTCGCTTTCAGGGTGCCGGACAAACGGGAGATGGGCGTGCAGTACGAGAGCGAGATAGCCGGTAGCCATAGTTATTCAGCGAGGGTGTATTGTAGAACTGACTCAGCAGGAGGTCAGGCTTCGCAGTATTTTAAGATTCTAAGGCGAAAACACACCCTAGCCGATCGAGCCTGCTTTGCGATCGCGAGACTCCGTTAAAACCTAACTTCAGAAAGATGCATTAATTCCTATTTTCCCATCCGATCGCCCCTGTCCCCCCTTGCCCCTGTCCTGGTAATTCCCCAAGCCGATTAAATGCGTCAATCCCGTTACATAAAAACCTTATTTGAGCCATCTTGTTGCCAAAACCGTAACGGAAAGATCCTGACCCTACCTTTCTTTTATTCTGAAGATATGCGCTCACCAGCTCAGCCCCCCACCCCAAGCATCAACTGGGAAGAGTTCAACCTAACTGCCTTACCAGATCCGGTGCAGTTAGACAACATCAAAGCCCAGCTAGATTTAGTTTTGCTTGCCTTAGAAACACTAACGGGAATTGGCTCAGACGCCATCCTCAGCGCCGCAGCTCTGTTGAATCTGGAGTCTGCAATCCAAGATCGGGTTAACCTGTGGCGTTTGCGC
Organism: Cyanobacteria bacterium UBA11372; assembly: GCA_003486675.1. Taxonomy (GTDB): domain Bacteria; phylum Cyanobacteriota; class Cyanobacteriia; order Cyanobacteriales; family Aerosakkonemataceae; genus Microseira. Next base: position 27,042 of record DNGG01000422.1, on the reverse strand, counting down.
TCGTCGAATCCTTTACGCAAAAGTCAGGGAGGGCGGAAAAAGCTTGATGTCGAAGAAGCGCGCAGTCTGGTTTTAATTATCTGCCACCTAGCCAAACAGCATCAAGAACTGATCCGTCGCGCCGTTGCCCTACTCGAACAGATGACCGAGCAAAACCGCGCTCCCCATCAAGCCGCGCTTTTAGGAGATTACCTCGACGCCTTTAGCAACAAGTACGTTGAGCGCATGGAAGAAGGAGAAAACCTATCTCCCGACTCTTTAGCCCACTTGGCGCTTAAACTCATGATCGATTTACTGTTCTACAGCAGCAAGGGCGGTCATCGGCGTCTCTGGCTAGCACTTTTGGGAAAAACTAAAAAATAATTTTGTCAATCGCTAATTGGTAATTGGTAATTGCTTTGACCGTTCTCCATTACCTATTACCCATTACCTATTACCCATTACCCATTACCTAGTCTTATGTCCTCATCCAACTCAGTTTTGCGCCGCTACACTCCCCCCACTTGCACTCTGGAAATAACCGCTTCTGGCTCGCCCCTATCCCGCTGGCTCGGTCGTCCCGCAATCAAGCAGCTACAGTTCCAGCTCAGTCTTGACGATCCGCGATTGCCTGAAGAAAAACGGCTGACGATCAAGGGCGACAAAACTCAGTTAGAAGCACTGCGGGAAGCTGTGGAAACTTACGTGCAGGACTTCCTCACACAGCCACCCGAGACTTCCAGAGCGCTGCTGCCCCCTGCCGCTACCGACACCGCCGATGATTTGCACCCAGAAGCCCCATCAGCAAATTTGATATCGGATACAACCAATGACCAAGAAGAGGGGGAGACGGAGAGACGGGAAGACGCGGAGCGCTTCCCTTCTTTTGATCCAAGCACCCAGCCTAGCAGCCCCCCCGAATTTATTCGTAGAGAAGAAGAAAATTCTTCGTTTTTACCGCCTGTCCTGGCGGGCAACATTTATTTGCAACCCGATGGAATGCTGGCGCATAACCTTTATCTCGGTTCCCTGGCGACGCCTGAGTCAGGACAGGTGGTGCGCCTGAGTACGCTGCAATTATTTGATCTCGCTACTGCTTTTGAGCAATATGCAGAAGAGTTGGTGGTATTGCCCAACCTCAAGGGTGCCCAGAGAAAAGGCTTTGCAGCCAAGCTGATAGGGACTCCGGTTTGGGCAAAAACCGCTGCGGGGCTCGTGTTGGTAGCGGGAGCAACCGCAGCAGGGGTACAACTGCTCAATCGCAACACTCCGATCCAAACAGCAGATGCACCTGCGGTTAGCCCAAATCCTACCCCTACCGAACAGCCAGCGATCGCGACTATCCCCTCACCCAGTCCGACGCTGGTAGTGCCAACGCCACCCCTGTCTTCTACGCCAATTTTGCCAACCCCAACCTTGGGGGCTGGGGGATCGCCCAGTCCCAATGCCTCGCTTCCCTTCGGGACTGGAGTGTCGCCAAATCTGCTGCCTGGGGCGACGCCTTCGCCTACTCCCTCTCCCACTTTGGGCGCTGGGGTGACGCCGAGTCCGGCAATTGGGTCGCCTACTTTCGGCACTGGGGCGACACCGAGTCCGACGACGCCATCGTCCAACTTGAGGTCTGGAGTACCGCCCGCGCCTGCTGCCTCCCCGTCGTTGCCCTCTGGGGGATCGCCTGCTAGCAGGTCGCCTTCAGGGTCATACAAGATACCCTTGCAGTTTGATACCCCACGCCCAACTACTGCTCCAACTCCCCTCCCGACTCAGCCGCCGCGGGTGCAAAACGATGCTGGGGAGCGATCGCAGAGCCTGCCTCAAGCCAGCTCTCGCCCCTCTCCTAGTCCGGCGGTGACTGTGAATCCTGACCGAGTTGCCAGCAGTCCCAACCGAGTTAGAGAGCGCACCTCACCTGGGGCGGTTCGTTCTGCGGCGACTCCCAATCCTACATTTTTCCCCAGACCAGATGAAACTCCCAAAGCCCCGCCGTCTCCTGCTAGGGTAAGAGCGGCAATTCCAGCTCCAACGATTCAGCCTCCGCCTGCGATCCCCACACCCAGGTTTGTCACTCCCACGCCTATTCCCACCCCAGCTGCCATAGCTCGTCCGACAATTCCCACCCCAGCTGCCGCAGCTCGTCCGACAATTCCCACCCCAGCTGCCGCAGCTCCTCCGGCAATTCCGGCGCCAGACTTTCCATCTACTTCTACAATTCCGACGCCGATGGCTGCCGCTCCGGCTGTAATTCCCACTCCCACCCCCACAGCAACTAATCCAGAGCCGTCAGTCGCCGCACTGAGGTCTGCTCCTACGCCTCAGCCAGAGACAAACAGAATTCCGGCGGCGGAAAGAGACAACACTAGCGCCTTCGCTCCGATTCCCCAGGTAGGTGAGGTGGAACGGTATTTCCGCCAGCGCTGGCAGCCGCCCTCAACTTTGACCCAAGATATTGAGTACACTTTGTCGCTCAATCCCGATGGCTCGATTAAAAGCGTCACCCCCCGAGGACAAACCGCAGAAATCTATCTCGATCGCACCGAGATGCCTTTGGTGGGCGAACCTTTTGTTTCTCCGATTGAGGGAGGACGCAATACCACAATTATCTTGGTTCTGTCTAAAGATGGTAAGGTGCAGGCATTTTTAGGGCCGTCAAATTAACGTCAACTACCTCCACCGGGGCGGGTTTATTTATTCGTTGGGTACGCTGCAAATATCTCTCGTAAAACCCGCCCCT
>DNGG01000422.1:13888-24111 GCA_003486675.1 Cyanobacteria bacterium UBA11372 | reverse complement strand
ACTACCATTGCTACCGGACATGATATTAGGCGCCTATTCCAGGTTTCTATGAAAAATCCTTGAGCAAAGTAGGGGCGGGTTTTACGGAAAGAAACCGGGTACAAGCTGAAAAATTGTTGAGCCAGGAAAGAGATCTACGAAGAAACAAAGGTGATGCTCAAAGAAACCCGGTTTCTGATTTCGTTAAAGCGTGCCTCCTTTGAGCGTAAGTCTTGATTCTGATACCTTCTGCCTTAATGCTGGTTACTTTGTTCTTTATCTACTTGCTCGTCTTAAACTTCCGTTTTCAAAACACCTTTAATTAATCCCAAACCCTCCCAAGAGCGCCTTTTAGGCTAGTGCGGCTACACTGGTAGCGGCTGTTGCTCGTTTTCTACCATCGATGCACTCTTTGTCTGTTGCGCCTCCTGGGGCGTCTTCTCTGATGAATCCTCTAATGGCAGTACCTCCCGTAACATGTAGATCTCTTTTTGCCATATCAGCATCTTTTCCAGGTGTTCCCCGGAAGGGGCAAAGGCTGGAATCGCCAGGGAACAAGCTTGCCAGCCGCCTCTAACGGGTACGCCCAGCTGCTGGCAATTACCGCCGCGTCTTCCTTCGGGCGTATAGTACCGGCAAGACCGACAAGCTGAAGCGATGGGATGCGGGTTCATAAAAGCTTTTTACCTTTTTACGAGCTACTTGCGGTGAATAACCGTTTCTCTTCTTCTCCATTTATCTCAAATGCTTCAGGCAGCCTAGAGCGGGATAATTCCTTACCCAGACTGGGTTCTAGCGATCCCGAATAAAATATAAATTTTAGGATTTCTTCAGTTTTGTGTTAAGAAACCGATACAATTTATGGGAAGAACCTTATTGATTTCAACTAAAACTTGTCCGGGATCAAGGTAAACAGGAAACAAGGGTGTAACAGGAGATACGGGATTATACAAAAAAACGCTAAATGTAAAACTTAAATCTAGCTGAAGGCAGAGGTTAAGTTAGTCAACCCCAAATCTATCTAAAGTAAGACAGAGCAAGGCTGCGACAGCGAGGGTTAGGGGGTTACTCACAGAAGCGATCGCCGTCCCTACCAGAGCCAAGAAAGCCAAACCGGGTCAGAAGCATAAATAGAATCGAATGTCAACTAGAAGAAGAGGCAAAATCTAAAGCGAGCCGATCCTTTAGTCGGTTAAAATCTCAAATCTAAAATCTAAAATGCCAGTGGATAATTGTCCCTAGTACCTGCACCGATCTGACGCCAGCAACTGGTAGGAGAGAGCATTCCCTATGAGCCAACTTTCTTCTGTTGAATCATCGCCTCAATCATCCCCAACCCCAGGGCTAGACCCCACTTTAAAAGCGGTTCTCGCCAACTTGGACGTAGATCTGGAGGAAGAATTAACTCGCTTCCGCCGTCAGCGCCCCGGCAAAAAGATGCTTTATACCAATGGCAGCCGTCCCAAGGGCGAGAACACTTTGGATCTGATCTCGGTTAAAGCAACTGGCGGCAGAACTTTTGGCTCTGCCAATGGAGCATCTGTGGCTAGCAATAACGGGACTTTGGGTGGGGTGCAAGATCTAAACCCGCAACAGAATATCCCAGCAGCAGCGATCGCTTCAGATGTGGAGCCGCAAGTCAGCGAAGCAGTTGAAACTAACCAATCTCAAGCAGCAGCACCAGCTGCTACCGTGATGCAGCCAGATGATTATCTCGCATCATCGGAAGCGCTACTCAAAAATCTGAAAGAAGAACCAAAAGAAAACCCTTTCACCCCCGAAGAGTCAGAACGCGAGTCGGATCGACTGCTCAGCCCCTTGGGCATTGGCTCGATGCTATTGTTGTTGCTGGCAAGTGCAACTTTGGGCTATGTGGTGATGAATCCAGCTAGCGTTAGTCACCTCAACCGACTTTTTGAACCCCAAAAGCCTAAAGTGGCTGAAAATACCTCAAAAACCGCCGCTGCTGGCAATGCATCTGGAGTGAGGGGGATTCCCACTTCGCCCAACTTAGCAGCTCAGGAATTTGACGAATTGAGTTTGCGAAGTCTGGGTACGGCACAACCTAGAGTCGCCTTTATCCCTTCACCCCCGCCTCGTCCTCAAGTTCCGGTAAACACCCCAGCTCCCATACCCGGTGGGGTATCGAGTAACGTTCCTTTGGATCTGTCGCGCAGTCTCCTACCACAAACGGTGCAGTCGGAATCTGCACCTGTACCCAGCTCTGCACCCACTCCCGCAACTCGGCAAACTGCGGCTAATTCGGCCCGCTCAGGAGAAAATAGATACTTAGTGGTGATGGAATACAGTGGCGATCGCTCGTTAAATCAAGCGCGTAAAGTGGCAGCAAATGCTTTTGTGCGTCGCTTACCAGAGGGAAGGCGCATCCAACTCGCTTCTTTCCCCACTGCTAGGGAAGCTAGAGCTAAGGTGCAACAGCTGCAAAAACAAGGCGTATCGGCTCAGCTTTATCGACGCCCCTAAAGGAAGACAAGGGAGCTTTTGAAGCTTTTGAAGAAATTACTTGTATTTCAAGAGTCTCCCGATCTCCTCTGCCCAAGAGCACCTCTGCTCCCGATCTCCTTGATCTTTCCTATCTTCCCTATGCGATCGCGCGATACTATGAAACTAATTGGTATGGCAATGGGGCTGCGGACTCAGTAAGGGGAACGCCACTATGGGACTTATCGATCGCATCGGGCGCGCGATTCGCGCTAATATCAACCATTTAGTTGGTCAGGCGGAAGATCCGGAAAAGATTCTGGAGCAAACTGTGCTGGAAATGCAGGATGACCTGATCCAACTGCGTCAGGCGGCTGCAAGTGCGATCGCTACTCTCAAACGTAGCGAAAGACAAGCGCAACAAGCCCAAGCTTCGTCAGATGAATGGTATCGACGGGCGCAGCTGGCACTCTCTAAGGGCGATGAAAATTTGGCGCGGCAAGCTCTAGAGCGGCGTAAAACTTATCTTGAAACTGCCCAAGCTTTCGCGACGCAGCTGGAGCAACAAAATACCATCGTCTCCAAGCTGAAGCAAAACATGCGATCGCTAGAAAGTAAATTAGCTGAGGCTAAGACTAAAAAAGATATGTACATCGCCCGCGCTCGCAGTGCGGCAGCTACTGAGAAACTCCACCAGATGACGAGTCGCTACAATCCCAGCGGTGCATTGGGTGCGTTCGATCGGATGGAAGAAAAAATCCTGCAAATGGAAGCTCGCGCCGGTGCCATAGCCGAACTAGGCAGCAACGAACTCGAACAGAAGTTTGCCGCCCTCGAAGCAGGCGGCGACATCGATACCGAACTCGCAGCCATGAAGGCTAACCTCCTTGCCGGAAACAATCAAGCCCAGTTACCCAATGCCCGCCAGACTGACCCCAAAAAGCCTAAGATTTGATCGCAACTGCTCTGCAACCGTAATCGGGCAATCTTAGTTTGAAGTTTTTACACTGGATGAAGGAGAATCTTATTTTTAAGGCTCCCGAACCTTGCATCGCGTCCTGAAGAAAGCTGTAGGAGTAGTTCATTCCTTTGAAACAGCTGTATTTGGCTAAACTTGAAGCAAGTGCCGCTTTGATAATACGCCCCAAAAGGAAAAAATTATGGGATTGTTTGACCGCATTAGCCGAGTAGTCCGAGCCAACCTGAATGACGTGGTTAGCAAGGCTGAAGACCCGGAAAAAATTCTTGAGCAGTCTATTATTGATATGCAGGAAGACCTGGTGCAGCTGCGTCAAGCTGTTGCTCAGGCGATCGCCACTCAAAAACGTACCCAACAACAGTACAATCAAGCCCAAGCCGAAGTAAATAACTGGCAAAGCCGCGCTCAACTGGCTCTGCAAAAGGGCGATGAAAATCTGGCTAGAGAAGCGCTGGTACGCAAAAAGTCCCACGGCGACACGGCAGGTGCGCTCAAAGCAACCCTGGATACTCAAACTACTCAGGTAGACCAACTCAAGCGCAATCTAATCGCTCTGGAAAGTAAAATTTCTGAAGCGAAGACTAAGAAAGATATGCTCAAAGCCCGCGTGGCTGCCGCGAAGGCGCAAGAGCAGCTGCAAAACACCGTTGGTCGTATGGGCACCAGTACGGCGATGGCTGCCTTTGAGCGGATGGAAGAAAAGGTTTTACAGATGGAAGCCCGCGCTCAAGCCGCAGGCGAGTTAGCTGGCAACGATCTGGAAAGCCAATTTGCCCTGCTCGAATCTGGTAGCGATGTTGATGATGAATTGATGGCAATGAAAGCGAATTTGCTCGCAGGTGCTGCTCCCAATCAAGCTGCTTTACCTTCTGCTAGTCAATCTTCTGCCCCGCCATCCAACACATCTAATACTTCAAATAAAACATCAACACCTGTTGATAAGGATTTGGAAGAATTGCGTCGCCAAATGGATCAACTGTAATTTATTTGGCACCTAGCCGCCGGATTTTCACGCCCTGGATATTGGCTCGAACTTCTCGTTTAAAATAATGAGGTTTAGAGTTCAATTCCAGGTTTTACTTTATTTGTTGATATTCATGGATATTAGCGATCTGTTCCCGTTTCCGTTTAAAATTACGCTCGATACCACTGCGATCGCAGGCGCGCTTTTGTGGTCGCTCGCTTTGTATCTCGGCTTTTCCCCCGTGGGTGAGTGGGTTACCGAGCAACTGAATCGTTGGTTTAATTTCGCCGAGCGATCGCTCTACACCTCCCAAGCAGAATTTGACCGCACCAAGAAAGGCAGAGAATCCCAAAATGCCTTTTTTGCCTCTTTATTCAGCATCGTCCCTTTTTTAATCGCAGGCGCTTTGTGCAACTGGGGCCTCGAACTAGGATTAGGCGGCAGTTGGGGCATTAGTATGGGTATGTTAGCTTGCGTCGCTTGCGGTATCTACGAGTTGGGGCGTCGCGATGGACAATTGTAGGGAATTGCAGATTTTAGATTGCAGATTTTAGATGGAGAAGTGGGTGGGGTGGGATTGTGCGATCGCTTGTTTTATGGTATTATTATCATAATCGAAATCTGTGCCAAATAAATATTTTAAGATAGTTCTTCCTCATCGAATTTATTATAGCAAAAAAAATTATCCAAGTCTAGTGTTTTAGAAAAAATTTTTCACCATTTTCCAAGAGGTAGGTAGCTGCACCCTCAAGCATTTCAACTGACCAAACCAAAGGAACAAATTATGATTCAAGCCATACCTAAATCGGTCACGTTTGATGAGTTCGTCGCCTGGTATCCAGAGAACTCAGAACATCGCTATGAACTATATAACGGGACAATCGTTGAAATGCCTAATCCTACAGGTGACCACTCTGACGTTACGGGTTTCATCAGTTTAAAACTAGCAGTTGAAATTGACCGTTGCGAATTACCCTACTCTATCCCTGGTGACTACCTACTGAAACCCATCCGTAACGAATCAGGTTTTAAACCAGATGTGCTGGTGTTAGATCGACCTGCACTTTTAAACGAACCCCGGTGGAAAAGAGAATCAATCATCACGATGGGTAGTTCTGTGCGCCTTGCTGTAGAGGTTGTCAGCACCAATTGGCGAGATGATTACTACATCAAGCTGGCGGAATATGAAGAAATGGGAATTCCTGAATATTGGATTGTAGATTATCTTGGTTTGGGCGGTCATAAATTTATTGGTAACCCTAAGCGCGCCACCCTATCGGTTTATAAATTGGTGGATGGGGAATATGAAGTCAAGCAGTTTAGAGAAGATGACCAGATTGAGTCGCCTGCATTTTCGGAGTTGAAATTGACGGCTAAGCAGATTTTTCAAGCAGGATTATAAAAGCAACTTATATCATATCTTTAAGCAACGGTTGTGTAATATGGTGTTCGGTCGATTATCCATAATCAGAAGCCGGGACACGCCACTATTAATGTTATCTGTTTTCCGAGATATCTCTGATGCCGTGTCGCTACACAAACGAAGCCATAAGGCTTTCGTTGACTCGCTTGCAATTGGTTGTAATAGCTAGTTGCTAATGGCTACTCTCTGGCAATAGCAATTAGCAATTAGCAATTAGCAATTAGCAATTAGCAATTAGCAATTAGCAATTCTTCAGAAACTATTTGAGCGAGTTTTTGTGCTGCACCTGGTTTTCCTCGGACATGGCGAAGGTTAGAACGCATTTCTGCTAACTTTTGGGGATGCTCTAAATAATCGATAACTAAGTTTGCTATATCTTCAGGTTGGAGATTTCCGACTATTTCGGGGACAATTTCTGCATTTGCCCATTTATTAGGCCATGCAAATAAGCGTCCTTGTCGCAATACTAACGAGTTAATCGCTTTAGCAAAAACAGAACCAATTCCGGGCAAATTTGCCAATAAACCAGGCAAACCATCCCAAGAACGCATGGCATCTAATTGCTGAGTTGGTAATAGAACTATCATCGGGACTGCTAAGGAACCCAATTCGGCGGTATTTGCTCCTACTGTAGTGAGGCAAAGGCGACATTGAGATAATAAATCGTAAGCGGGAAACTGGGTAAACAATTCGACGCGCAAACCAGTAGTAGTTTTGAGGAATGGAGAGTCTGAGTTAGCAGGGATAATTAATTCGCCACTTCCCCATCCAAATTGTTGAATTAAAGGATTTTGATTTGGATCGGCAAAACGAGCTAAAGTTTTGAGGTCTAAAGTGGGGGCGACGGGAATCACAAAACGAGTTTGAGGGCGCACAGCGTGGATGCGTTGTGCGATCGCTAAACACAGAGGTACACCCTGGGCTAATTTGGCGGGTTTCGATCCGGGTAGTAGTCCAATTAATTCTGGTAATGGGTAATCGGTAATGGGTAATTGGGATAACTCTTGGCTAGTTGCTTCTGCCATTAAGTCGCCGACGACGGTAAATTTATGGGCATATTTTGGCGCTGCTGTGGCAGCAATTTCTGATTTCATGACGCCAAAGCGATCGATCCAATTGTGCCAGCGGGCGTCCCATTCGGCGTAAACGACGCTACGATATCCTAAGCGCTTGCCGATGATGACAGTATAAAATTGGTCGCCGCCGAGGAAGAGAACGACACCTTTGTCGCGCCAATCCCAATTTTCTGCTGTTTTGCCCGATAGTAGAAATGGGAAAAAATGCTCCGCTGCCTGTACGCGATCTACTTGTGGGTAGGAACTTGCGATCGCATCTTCCTTGCCAGTCGCATTCGGACAAGGAGATAATACCACCGAAATGCGTACTCGATCCCGATCTTCCCCCAACTGTTGCCGCAACGATTGTACGACGGGACGCACCCAAGTTGTCACCTCCCCAGGGCCGTTAGAAAGAATTACAATATCAAATTGTTCGCCGTTCATTGCCATTACCCAATCTAAAAACTAAAATCTAAAATCTCAAATTACGCCTATGCCTGCAACAATTGCGCTAATTGCCCACGATCGCAAGAAAGATGATATCGTCAACTTCGCAAAGCAACACGCACTTGTACTGAGTCGTTACAAATTAATTGCTACGAGTACAACGGGAGGGCGGATTCAAAATGCTACCAAATTGCCCGTCGAACAAATGTTATCTGGACCAATGGGAGGAGACGCGCAAATTGCGGCACAAGTTGCTGGGGGTAAAGTTGTCGCGGTGATTTTTCTAGTAGATCCTTTATATGCCCAACCCCACGAACCGGATATTCAGGCACTTTTACGTATTTGCAACGTCCATAACGTGCCGCTTGCTACTAATTTAGCGACGGCAGAAGCGATAGTTGCGGGTTTAGAAAAAACTCAAGTTGCTCATTTAATATTTAATCCGGTTTCGGGACAGGGAAATGCGGAACAAGACCTTTCTTTAATACAACAATTGCTTTACCCGCAGATGCACTTGCACGTTCATTTAACCAGCAAAGATACAGATCCGGTGCAGTTGGTGCAAGATGCGATCGCAGCCAAAGCCGACATTATTATCGCATCTGGTGGGGATGGGACAGTTTCCGCAGTTGCGGGTGCATTAATTGGCACGGGAATACCTTTAGGAATTATTCCCAGAGGGACGGCGAATGCATTTTCGGTGGCGTTGGGAATTTCAGCAGCGATCGCACCCATTAGAAGCGCCTGTCAAGTAATTTTAGGCGGATACACTCGCGTTGTCGATGCCGCGCGTTGTAACGGAATGCCGATGATTTTACTAGCAGGAATTGGCTACGAAGCCGAAACAGTAGAAAAAGCCAGTCGCGAGTTAAAAGATCAGTGGGGTCCCCTAGCTTATTTAATGGCAGGATGGCAGCAATTAGATACCCAAGAATTGTTTGAAACTGAAATTGATATTGAAGGAGAAGTCCATCAGTTGCAAGCAGGGGCAATTACCGTTGCCAATACCGCACCGATTACCTCAATTTTAGCACAAGGAGGAGGGCAAGTTATTTCCGATGATGGACTTTTAGACGTAACAATTGCCGCAGCAGAAACCAAGCTGCAAGCAATTACAGGAATGCTCAGAATGTTAGGAGCAGCTTTAATTAAAACAGGCGTCGAACATCAGAATGTTGTCCACCTTTGCGCTAAGCGGATGAAAGTAAAAACAAATCCACCGCAAAAAGTAGTATTAGATGGAGAAATTATCGGCACAACTCCGATAGATATTGAATGCATCCCTGGAGGCTTAACGGTTTTGGTTCCCAAACCTTAATTTTTAGGTTCGTAGTAGCGCTGAAGCGCTACTACGAACCTTGGATTGAATGTCAAAATAGACTAAGAGACGAGAGGATTATTTTATGACAGCGACAAGAGATAAACTTTGGACAGTAGAAGAATATCACCGGATGATTGATGCGGGCATTTTGACCGAAAATGATAAAGTTGAATTGCTGAACGGTAGAATTGTTCAAATGAGCGCTCAAACACCACCCCATGCTGGTACAACCCAGCGAATTGATCGATATCTGCAAAACCTGCTAAGGGATATAGCAGAAATTCGCACTCAATTGCCAATTACTTTAGCCACCTCGGAACCAGAACCAGATATTGCTGTAGTTCGTATCGATGCGGGTGCTTATGGCGACCATCACCCCAATGCTAATGAAATCTTTCTGTTAATTGAAGTTTCCTACTCTACCTTACAAATCGACCTGGAAGAAAAAGCGCCAATTTATGCTAGAGCAAATATTGCCGAATACTGGGTTTTGGATGTAGTTGAACGAGAAGCTTATATCTTCCGAAATCCTACACCAGATGGCTATCAATCTGAAATGATTCTTCAAGATAATGCTGTTATTGCACCACTCGCTTTCCCAGAAATTGAAATCCCCTTGTCGGAGCTATTTTTACCTGTTTAACTTGGTGTATCTAAAAATAGCTATCTAATTAATTTTATGACAGGCGGGACGCCTATCCCACAAGAGATTGAAGGTTTTGTGGGGTGGGCGTCTCGCCCGCCATTGTGATGAGTTTATGTGTTTAGAAACCGGGTTTCTGCGTAGATTTCTAGTTTCACAGAAACCCGGTTTCTTTGCATAATTCCTGACAGCTACTGATTCAAACTGCAACATCTTTGAGAAAAAGATTTAAAGCGCGGCGAATATATGCTTCCCAAGTTTCAGTTGTGGGGGGGAAAATCAGTGCGTAAAGCATTATTCCACTCATCATATCGAAAACTAAACCCGAATCTAAATCCGCTTTAATTTCATTTCTCGCTTTTGCCCTTTCAATTACAATAGCAAAAGCTTCCCGTCTATGTTGTAGATATTTTGTCCAGTAAACTTGAGCAAATTGAGAATTACTGGAGGCGCTGCTAATAATCATGGAAACAGTTTGTTTTCCCAAAGGATTCAGGGTAATTTTTGCCGCATTTTCAATCAACACATCTATATCGCCCCAAAAAGTACCCGTGTCAGGGATGACAATTTCTTCCCTTAAGCTTTCAATTGCATCGGCAACGAGTTCTTCCTTAGATTTGTAGCGGCGGTAAATCGTGGTTTTGCCGACTCCGGCACGGGATGCGATCGCATCTATACTCATGCGATCGCATCCCACTTCTGCCAGCATTTCCAACGTCGCTTGCAAAATCGCCTGATGGGATTGGGCGCTGCGAGGGCGTCCCTGCGGCTTTTTGTCAGTCTCGCTCATGAGTGTTATTATAAATTACGAAACGGTTACGTATCGAAAATATTGAGTTATGAGCGATCGCCCCCGCCCCCGCTACACCGACAAAAACAGCACTCAAACCCTCCGCCAAGGATTGGAAGAGTACTACGCAGTCAATTCTGAGTTTAGTCATCCCAGTACTCAACCACCAGATTTTGC
>DNGG01000422.1:10598-13692 GCA_003486675.1 Cyanobacteria bacterium UBA11372 | reverse complement strand
ACTCAACCACCAGATTTTGCCAAAATTTTGTTTGCCCACGATGCGAGTCATGTAATTTATGGCTGCGATACTGATATGTATGATGAACTAAAAATATTACCGCTGACATTTTGGACGAGCGATTTTAAGCTCCGAGATTATTTGCGCGAACGTAAAAATCCAGCTGTAGATGTGATGTATCAGGATTTAATCAAACGTCATGGGGTGCTGTGGTTATATAGTTCAATTTTGATTGTCATACCGCAACTGTTGCCAGAATTGATTTCAATCTGGTTTAAAACTCGCAAGCGGCAGCGTTACGTGCCATTTTTGAACTTTGAACCGCTTTTAGATAGATCGCTTTTAGAGATTCGTACAGAGTTTGAAATTTTGGCTTTTATTAAGTGAGATTGTGTTAGAATTAGGTGGCGATCGCTTGCAGGAGAAACCCTCGTGACAACCGAACTCCAAGCCAGCCAAAAAAGTATCTACGATACTGATTTCGTGGGTTGGGTTGAAACTACAGTCGAACAATTACGGACTCAAGACTACGCCAATGTAGATTGGGAAAACTTGATAGAAGAAATTGAAGATATGGGTAAGAGCGAGAAGCGGGCAATTTACAGCAACCTGAAAATTCTATTGCTCCATCTCCTCAAGTATAGGTATCAGCCAGAGAAACGATCAAACAGTTGGTTAGCCAGTATGGTTGAACATCGGCAAAGAATCAAAAAAGCATTCAAGGAAAGCCCAAGCTTGCAACCCTATTTTACTGAGATATTTAACGAGTGCTACCAAGATGCAAGGGAATTAGCTGCGGCTGAAACCGGAATGGCAATCGATGAGTTTCCAGCTGAAACTCCCTTTACCCATGAAGAAGTTCTCAATTCTGACTACTTACCCAATGGGGAAACCTAACTACCTTGCTAAAGTCGTGAAGGTGGATTGCCGTTTCTGACACCAGGAGAACCTTTACCAAGCGAGGATTTATGAGTCAATACAGTATGATAGTTCAATGGTCAGATGAAGATCGGCTTTTTTTAGTTACGATTCCAGAGTTTGCATATCGCGTTATTATGCCTTGCACTTACGGCAAAACTCGTTCAGAAGCAATTCATCATGGTGAAGAAGTTATTGAAATGTACTTAGAAGCGTGTCTTGCAGAAGGTGAATCCATTCCAGAACCCAACACTCTTCAAATTGCCCTATAACCGTATATTTTCGGACAGAGAGATGTTTAAGCTTTGGTATAGTGAGAGCGGTGTTCCTCAAATAAACCAATCTGTGTTCAAACTATTAACTACTGCTGCGTTCTCAATCGGTATTCTGTTTGCCAATGCTAGCCAACTTCAAGCCAATGAATTGAACGATGCACCCACTTGCGATAATTCTTCTGGCGAATGTTTTTACGCTCATCGGATGTATCAACTTGAACAACTTACCCAAGGTTGTAGAGAAACTCGCAGAGTAGAAGGAAATATGACCTACACTGTTTGCAGGATAAATGGCAGACCTGTAAGAGCTTCTGAATCTCTGACCGAATTAGGTGATGGTGTGGGCTATTGGTTTGAGAATGGTAAAGTGGTGGCAATTCAGCGATTCCACGATGGCAGTACCATCTTTTTTAACCGAGGCAAACTTGCAGAAGTATACTTCGATGGCGGTTCCCAAGTCCAAAGTGAATTTTCTGCTACAGAACGACAGGAACTAGAAACATTAGCCAGGAATGGGTATCGCGACATTTTCCGCAAACTGAATGTGCGGTAGTTGCGATTCTGGCATAAATTTTCTCATCGATCGCAACATTGAAGGCTATGCAATTCTTTTGTTGGGGACTCTTACAGCAGGGGGTTGGCTGGAAATTCTACCCAAAAAAAATCAGATCTTAGTGGCTAAGACGCTGTCAGTACAATTGTCGCCGCGAGTCCAGTCTCGTCGTAGTAGTAAGTCCGGTTCCTCCCGAAGCCCACGGCGAAATCGATTGTATCGCCCTGAAATACCGCAAGATTGGTATCGAACCCCACAGCGCTGTCATCGCCAAAGCCCTCAACAAAGTTGTCGAAGATAGACTGATTGTTGTGGAGAATGTGGACATCAGTCGTTGTTGGCTGGTGGGCAACACTTAGACCAGTGAATACTGATGCGATCGAGATGTTACCAGCTTCCGGTGCAGTCCAGCGCACCAAGGCATACTCACCGGCATACCCTGGATGTAAACTTAATTGACCGGGTTCAGAGTGGAGCGCAAGATTTTCGGTTATTATCCGTCTGCCACTTGCGTTGTAATGGACGCTGGGGTGACCTTCAGGGGTCGAACGGTGGTTAAGCCACGAGTCCAGACCATGCCATACTCTGGGGTTAAGGCTGAGAACAAAAGGCGATCGCAGATCTAGCGCCCACCCGTAACTCCAAACCCCATTGGGATTATTAGTGCTAGAGAAATCGGCAGCAACATCCCAAGATTGCTGGGCTATTTTCACCATCAAGGCTCTCAAAGTTCCAAATTTCCAATCTCTCGCGCGGTGTGCAGGAATTGACAGGATTTGTTTGAAGTGAAGGTTTTCATAGGTATGATGAGTGTCAGTCATGCTTCGCAAACACCAACCTTTTTGCATTGATTCATCCTGCAATGCATTCACAACCAAATCTAAGCCAGCTTCTCCATATTTCAGCGCAAGAGAAAGTGCGGCGATTCTAACTTCGAGTCTGGTTGAAGATAAGCGACTTTTAACGCCCTTGATCCCTCCTAAGACTGCTGCATCGATCGGGGTTGAATTTTGAGATCCCTTGACGGCATCGTATTCTCTGGGTTGATTTTCGGGGTCTGGCATGGCACTAAAATCTCTACACTGCTCATCATTGTGGCAATTAGCAGGATGTGATGTCCAGGAATAGGGATTTTGCGGGACAGGATTTACGCGATCGCGATCGCCTTGGCTGATAATGCTGCTAGTTTTCGCGATCGCGATTTGAATAAATGCAATCCCACCAGTCAGCATTACCACAATCATTCCTATATGCAAGTCATATCATGTCCTTAAGCAATGGTAAGTAGGTGCAGATAAATAAAGTGAAAATACTTTTTGATACTGTAGGGGCGGGGTTTACGAGAGAT
>DNGG01000422.1:433-10382 GCA_003486675.1 Cyanobacteria bacterium UBA11372 | reverse complement strand
AACCCCGCCCCGGCTGACGCTACCGATGTCACCAGACCTGATCTTATAACAATCCCCGATAACGAATAAACACCAAAATCACCGCCCAAGATCCCAACGCCACTTTTACTGCAACCAGGATATTGAGCAAGGGGACAACGCCGCCGCTGAAAAGCGTGCCTAACTCTCCGTGGGGTAGTTCGTATCCGGACAGTGTTATCACCGACAAGACAATGAAAATCAGCACCGAAATCTTTTCCCAGGCAGCGGCGTGCCAGCGCTTGTAGATATCTTGCATCCACTGGGGTGATGAGGTAATCGCCACCAACCCGATTGCGGTGCCGCCTGCTACACCCGCCGCAAAACCACCACCGGGACTCAAATGCCCCCGAATCGCCAGTTCGATAGCCACCAACGCGGCAATTGTCGCTCCCAATCGCGCCAAAACAATCGATGGCTGATCGGTAAACTGATAGACTGCACAGGACGGCCTTTCATTCGCCAGCAGAAAATTAGCACCCAAGATAGCGATCGTAAATACCACCACTTCAAAGATCGTGTCATACAGCCGATTCCGCAAAATGATACCCGTAACCGCATTGGGTATTCCACTATCTTGCACAACCACTTCAACGATCGAACTCTCCGGAAAGTCCGGTGCGGGATTGATTATGCTCAGCATTTTGAAGAACAACAGTATCCCCGCTCCAACGTAGAGCCATTTCATCAATGTTTCTCCTCTGCTTCTTTAGTATTTACGTAGGTTAGGATGGTCGCTGGTGACGCAAGTTCGGTTTGCATGATGTCATAGATGCGTCTGACTCTGGTTGCAGTGTGATAGGGTTGCTTTTCGTCCTCCCACACTGCCGAGTCTGGATCTTCCCATTGCAATTGCTCCCGTCGGGTACAGGTGGCATGGATTTCTTTTTCCATCAGCGCCCGTTGCAATGCCTGAGTATTCGTGTAGGGAACGAGTTCAAGCCGCATATGGCGTTTCTTAAAAACTGCCCGTAAGTCATCCATCAGTTTGCCAAAATCGCGATCGCTCTCGTTTGCGTTCAAATCGTCTTCCATCGCGCCCAAACGCAGTACCAGGGATGAACGCACCGTCACCGCATTCAGAGTAACTGCCAGCAGAGTACCCACCAAAGCTTCGGTCAAAGCCACATCCCCCGCCCCTAAAATCGCATATACTAAGGCTGCGATCGCTCCCAATACCCCCCGCAGCAACAATGCGTGGTAGGGATTGACTTGAAACACCAGCATACATGCGGCTAACGGCAGCAGAGCGACGAGGACATCAATATAGCTGTTATCATTCATAGTTGCCTCCGTTGTTGGAACAGTATGCCAACACATACCCCAGCATGGTGTTCCAGATTGCTAAGCAAATCAGGGCAAGAATAAGTAGAGGCCATTTACTCGGTATTTGCAGCAGCAATCCCACCACGATCAACATCGAACCCAGGGTATCGGCAACCGAAAGACTGTGCAGTTTATATAAAACCGATCGCTTACCCAGCAGGTACGAGGTACCCCAAAACCAAAAGGCGATTCCTATACCGATACAGGTATAACTCAATACATTTATTACGATCATGTGTCACTCAACCGTTTGATGATATGTGCCAGTAGCATCAATCCAGCATTACCCACGCTGAGGATAATCGCCGCAACCACACCGATCATCCAATCATCGCGCCACACCGAGATCGCGAGGGCGATGATTGCCGTCTTGGTCGAGATACTGGCAAACGCCAACATCGTTTGCCAGATATCATCATCCTTCCATACCTCGTACATGGGTATGAGCAGAGCCAAAATCATGGTAATTAAGATCCAGTTGTTCAATTTTTTGCCCTCCGTCGAACCACGTGGACTTGGTACCAACCCTCTTCTTGGTATTTCAAGACAATCGTCTTGGGTGTAAAGGTAATCAGAAATACATCTAGGAAGATCAGCAGGGGCGATCGATGGAGTGGAACCTTTTCCAAGACCACATCTTCGTGTCTGTGGGGACGGAAGAGGAGTTCAAACGCTTCTATATATGCCACGGGAATCGCCACTAAGATTTTACGCAGCATCCGCAGCCACTCGGCGATCGCATCCTCTGCTGTATTGCTGCGCGGCAATGCGAAGGCGATGATGAAACCGATAACGATATTTGTCAGACTAAAATCCGCAGTCAGCAAAAACCAGATCGTCAGTCGTAATATCAGATGTCCAATCATGCCCTATTACCAGAAACAGAAAAATTAGAGATAACGGCGGCTGGAAAGGGTTTACTGCAAATTGGTGCTACCCAGTGCCATCCAGAACAGCAGGATCAAACACAGGCTCATAAAACCGATCAGATGCTCAAATTGCTCCAGCATACGCGGCAGCTTGAGTACTGACTTTTGAAAAAACAAACCATACGCCCACCATCCCAGAGCGATCGTGACGAGTGGTTTGGCGATATTCCCAATGTTATAGGCATCGTAATAGATGAAGTTTGCCACAAACAGCCCAACCAGTAAGATAATCGTCGCAGGCCAAAAACCGGGCTTTGCCTGGTGTTGTTCTCCACCACGGGGCAAAAAGATGAATTTGGCAAAAGATATTGCCGTTCCCAGGGCGGCAACGTTCATGCCGATAACTTGCCAAGGCACCAGATTCTTCATCGTCAGCACCTTTGCCCCAAACCCGGATAACATGGGAAAGCCGGAAATTGAAAAGCTAGCGATCGCCAACGCCATCCAAATCCGGCTATCGATCGGCTTGTATTGCAGATCCTTGAGGTTGCGGCTGGGTAAGGCACCCGCGATTAGGAATAGGGATGATTTGACCAAACCGTGAGTCAGCGCATAAAAGCCGCCCACTTCAGGTGCAGCCAGGATAAAGCCTAACTGGGAAACCGTGTGAAACGCTAGCATCCGCTTGGCATCTTTTTCAAACACGGCATAGAACACCCCCAAAAGCGCCGTCCCAACTCCGAAGACGCGAACGATCGGATCGATCTGCTCCACCATCAGGGCGCACTTTACCAGCGGATAAACCCCAGCTTTGACCACAATTCCCGACAGCAACGCCGACACCGGCGTTTCCGATTCCGAGTGAGTCAAGGGTAACCACAATCCCGATACAAATATTCCTCCTTTGACCAAGAGTCCCACAAAAATCAGGGCAACTGCTTCTGGAGGTGCCTTGCCCAAACCAGCAAAACTAAACGAATAACTTGCCTTATACACCAGCACCGCGCCTACAAGATAAAACAGCATTGCCGTGTTGCTGACAAACAGATAGCGCAAGGCAACCCAAATTGAGCGATCGGTGCGAGGATAGGCAATCAAGAGAAACGCGGCAATTCCGCTCACCTCTAACGCCACATATAAACTGATAAAGTCCGTACAGGCGAACGCGGAATTCAGACTGCCATGCACGATAATCGTCTGTGCATAGAAAAAAGCCGTCTTGCCGCTGTGCCAGCAGTAGAGGATAACCGCTACAGTTACCAGGGCATTCGTCAATATAAAGTAGGCGCTTAACCGATCGACGGCTAATGTGACGCCGAAACGATCCAGTAACTCCAGGTTCACCGGCGCCGGAAGGGCAAATAGCTGGAACGCATATAAGGCTGAAGCAAGCGCCGCGAACATTGCGAGGTACTTGTCAAGCTGGGGCAGCAGATAAATGACGAACCCCACAAAAAACGGTAGTCCGATCCAGGAAATCGTAATGATATTCATGGCGTATTATTGTTCTCGATCTCGTTACTTTCCAATGTCGGATTATCCCGTGCCAGTTTCATCACACCGACGAGCATTAAAGCCTGAATCGAAAACCCGATCACAATCCCCGTCAAGATCACCGCCTGGGGAACCGGATCGGCGTAAGCCACATTTTTGGCTTTTGAAATAATCGGTGTGAGCAAGCCATCTCGCGATGCCACCACCACGTAATAGGCGATTACCCCTGTACTCATGACATCCATCGAAACGATCTTCATCACCAGGTTCTTTTTGAAGATGATGCCGAAAAATCCGCACAATATTGTTGCCAATACAAATGCTTCTAACATGCCTCTTGCCTGTGGTCTAGGGGTTTGATGTAATTTATTTCAATAAATTCTATTATTTCTGATACGCAGTTTGATTTTTCCAGGTTGCTAGAGACAGACAAAGTATTTTGGCTGGCGATGACTGCATCTGGGAGAATGTGCTGGAACTAAGCATTGTTTCTGGTGTTTCACTGTACTCCTACCGCTTGACTCCTGATGTTAAAGAAATCATAAAGCGGATCGGGTACCGAATGCAAGAAATTGGCTGAAATTAATTCGACCCAGTTGGGCATAGTATGAGGTTTGAGAGTAAAAAGCTTGTGAATCAAAGGCTTGCGGCTTGCTCCAACCCAATCGTGGCTAACCGCTCTGCTGCTGTAATTTGGCGCTGCCAGGGTGAGAAAAGTTTTGGTTAAGATGCTCCAATTGGGTGGCGATCGCACTCCAGCCTTTTGATCCCTAACCCCACAAGCGATCGCAGTTATATTGGTATCGAATAACTATGGTAAAACTTGACTCAAATCATTACCATAAATATAAAATATGCTAAAATATTAGGTTACAGACAACTATTGATGGCATCAGTAGATATCAATAAAATATCCCAATAGAATCAAAAATTGATTTTGAATCAATATCCTATAATACTTCGTCGGTTTGGAATTATGGCTGGAATAATGCTTTAGAGGAAAAAATATATCAGCAATAGGGGTGGATGCGATCGCGGCAAATGTTTTGGGTATTGTAGGAATAATCATCGACGAGAACCACCCAGCCGCCCCTATGACACTGAGAGCAAGTAAGTAGGTGATGATAAATAAACTAAACACTGCGCGGGCACCGACGCCCACCCCACAAGAGATATGAAATTCTTGTGGGGTGGGCATTGGCTCCCGCCCTATGCAAGCATAACTATTTTCACTTTATTTACCTGCACCTACTTAGTGACGCGAATACCTTTCCTTCCATACCTGACTACAGGTTACGCCATTGTCGAATCTAGAACAGCGGTGTATAGAGCATTGCCAGCGGCTGAGCAGTGTCAGGCGGCGATCGAGCTGGTGCGGCAATTGGAGGAGTTTGGCAACGAATACGCGATCGCCAAGAATCTTAACATTCCTGGCGTCTGGCCGTTGAGCCTCGAATTATTTGACAATAGCTTCATTATTCGCTAATGATTTGTGGGAATACTCATGAGGAGTAGTCCGATCTCACTACAGCCTATGTCTAACGTACCTGTGCCTGATAAGCAATTTAATACTCTTAAACAAGCGGCATATCAACTGGCGTCGTGTACTGAACTAATTTTCCAGCAAATCGAGCAGCAGCAGACATTAACCAGCATCATCGACAAAATTCGCTCGTCTCTGGATTTGGAAACCATCCTCAACACAACGGCAAGGGAGATTCGGCAGTTGCTCAATGCGGATCGCGTGGGGGTATTCCGCTTTATCCCCGGTAGCGGCTGCGATCAAGGGGAGTTTGTGGCAGAAGATGTGGCTTTAGAGTTCCCCTCAGCCTTGGCAGCCAAAGTTTACGACCATTGTTTTGGTTCGCAGTTTGCCCCCCACTATGTTCAAGGGCGGGTACAAGCAGTTGCGGATATTTACAATGCAGAACTGAGCGATTGTCATATTCGGATTCTCGAACAATTCCAGATTCGCGCCAATCTGATCGTTCCCGTCCTCAAGGGGGAGGAGTTGTGGGGGTTGCTGTGCATTCATCAGTGCAAAACTCCGCGAGCTTGGCAACTCTCAGAAATTGAATTCGTCAAAAAAATTGCCGATTATTTTGCGGTGGCATTGCAACAAGCCGAGCATCTAGAACAAATTAAACAGCAAGCGACGTTGCTGGCGCAAACACAGGCACAAGAGAAAGCTCTGATGCGTCAAAAAGCCTTGGTCAAAATTACCAATCGAATTCGACAATCGCTGGATTGGGAAGAGATTTGCCAAACGGCAACAGAAGAAGTGCGCCAGTTGTTAGAAGCCGATCGCGCGATCGTCTACCGCTTTAATTGGGACTGGAGTGGGGACTTTATCTTTGAGTCGGTGTCCCCAGGTTGGCAGTCGTTGGTGGGCGTTATACCGACGATTGCAGATACGCACTTGATGGAAACTCACGGCGGACGCTATGCAATGAATGAAACCTTTGCTGTCTCAGATATCTATACCGCCGGACACTCGGATTGCCATGTAGCGTTGCTGGAAGAATTTCAAGCCAGAGCCTATGCGATCGCCCCAATTTTTGAAGGCGATCATCTGTGGGGACTGTTAACCGCCTTCCAAAATTCTGTACCCCGCAACTGGCAAGCCGATGAAATCGAATTGCTAGCTCAAATTGGCGAACAGCTTGGGATTGCCCTCCAACAAGCCAACGAACAAAAACGAGCGATTAACCGCCAGCAAACCCTGGTCAAAATCGTCAATAAAATTCGTCATTCCCTCGATTTGACTGACATCTGCCAAACCGCCACTGATGAAGTGCGCCACTTGCTAGAAGCCGATCGCGTCACCATCTATCGCTTCAATCCAGATTGGAGCGGGGATTTTCTGTTTGAATCGGTGGCAGCTGGGTGGAAACCCTTAGTTGGGGCTTCCCCAACCATTGAGGATACCCACTTAATGGAAACTAAGGGCGGACGCTACGCAAATAATGAAACCTTTGCCATATCAGATATATATACAGCAGGACACACCGATTGTCATGTAGCCTTGCTCCAAGAATTTCAAGCCAGAGCTTATGCAGTGGCTCCGATTTTTGAAGGCGATCGCTTGTGGGGACTGCTCACGGCTTTCCAAAATACCGCGCCTCGGAAATGGGATACCGATGAAGTCCAGTTGTTAGCTCAGATTGGGGAACAACTGGGCATCGCGCTCAAACAAGCCGAATCCGTGCGCCAGATTCAAGCTCGATCTTCAGAACTGAGGCAGGCGCTAAAGCAATTGCAGCAGTCTCAACTCGAGCTAATTCAAAAAGAAAAAATGGCCGTGTTGGGACAACTAATTGCGGGAGTGGCTCATGAAATCAATAATCCCTTGGGTGTGATCCAAGCCTCGGCAAGCAACACCCATAAGGCACTACAAGAAGCTCTCGAGGAACTCCCTTATTTGCATCAGCGTTTGAACCCTGAAGAACAAGACAGCTTTTTTCAGCTCGTCAATCGGGCGATCCGCAGCCAACCGTTGGTTTCGACTCAAGAAAACCGCGCGCTCAAACGCCAAATTACCGCTTACCTTCAAGAGCATGATATTCAAGATGCTAGAAGTATTGCCGATTCCTTGATGGATATGGGCATCGGCGAAGAGCTGGAGTTTTTGCTGCCCCTGTTAAAGGGCGATCGCGGTGAATGGGCCGTGCAGTTTGCATACAACTTAACTTGCTCCTTTGTCAACAATCAAACAATTATACGGGCAGTCGATCGTTCTGCCAAAATAGTTTTTGCCCTCAAAAGCTATGCTCGTGTTGAGCAAAGTCAAGAAAAGCAGTTAATCCAAGTGACTGAAGGGATAGAGACTACCCTCGAAATCTATTACAATCAAATCAAACGCAATATCAATTTAATCCGAGATTATCAAAATATTCCTGCCATTTGGGGCTACCCCGACGAACTGATTCAGGTCTGGACAAACTTGATTCACAACGCCATCCAGGCGATGGAATCAGGAGGAAAGCTGACCATTGCCACCCGTCAGCAGGAAAATGGGATTGAGGTGAGCATTACGGATAATGGAGCTGGTATTCCGACCGAAATACAGCCAAAAATCTTTGATGCCTTTTTCACCACCAAACCGGCTGGCAAGGGAAGCGGTCTGGGGCTAAACATTTGTCAGCAGATTGTTGACAAACACCAAGGGCGCATCCAAGTAGAGAGTCAACCAGGTCATACTCAATTCCGTGTGTGGTTGCCCGTAGAATCTGTTTAAACAATTGGAGGGAATTAACCATGTCTAAAGCTGCTATTCTTTGTGTAGATGATGAAGCTCCAATTTTGAAGGTGCTAAAGGAACAATTGAAACGTTGCTTTGGCAATCAGTATGTCTATGAGGTCGCCCAAAGTGCTGAAGAAGCCTGGATTGCGATCGATGAGCTAGAACAGGATGGAATCCAAATTCTCACGATTGTCTCTGATTGGCTGATGCCAAATGTCAGAGGAGATGAATTTTTAGCTGAAGTTCATCGACGATTTCCCAATGTGGTCACTGTGATGCTCACAGGACAGGCAGACGAAGCAGCAATTGAGCGTGCCAGAAAACAAGCCAATCTTTATGCTTGCCTATATAAACCTTGGACTGAGGAAGAGTTACATCAAGTTATTCGTACAGCGTTGAGTTAATAGACGATGGGATCGGCAATTGTTTGTGTTGATGATGAGTGGGATATTCTCAGGAGCTTGGGCGGTCAACTCAAGCGCCATTTCGGTAGAAACTACGACATTGAGCTTGTCAGTGGCGGTGAAGAGGCTATTTCTCTCTGTGCAGAATTGACAGCAGAAGGTAAAGATATTGCTCTGATCGTTTCCGATCAGAAGATGCAGGGGATGGGAGGAGATACCTTATTGATTCGACTCCATGCCCTATATCCCAAAAGCCTCAAAATTATGCTGACTGGGAACGCTGATGCCAATTCGGTTGGCAATGTTGTGAATGCTGCTGCCTTATACCGATACATTGCTAAACCTTGGGATGAAACCGACCTGATTTTAACCGTTTCGGAAGCCTTGCGACGCTTTCAACAAGAGCAACAATTAGCTGAGCAAAATGAATTGCTCAAGAAAACTAATGCTAAGTTGAACAGTTCTTTGTCATTGTTGTTAGCAACCCTAGAAGCTACAGCCGATGGCATTCTTGTGCTAGATAAGACTGGAAAAGTTGTTAGTTTTAATCAAAAGTTCGCCAGAATTTGGAACCTTTTATCCTCGGAATTAACTGCTCATGAAGACGATATATTAGATATCATTTTAGCTCAGTTAATCGAGGCAGATGCCCTCAGTTTTAAAACATTGTTTGCACAGATTAACACAGAGAAACGCAATTTTTTTAATTTAAAAAATGGCAACATTATTGAGTATTATTTGCGCCCTCAACAGCTAATGGGTGAAATTGTCGGTAGGGTCTGGAGTTTTCGGGATGTTACTCAGGAAAAGCAAAATGAAGCGATCGTGAAGCATCAAGCATTGCATGATGCCCTGACAAACCTGCCAAATCGGATTTTGTTTAATCAAAAATTTGCTGCCGCATTGAGCGATATTGGGAACAATTCAAAACTGCTCGCCGTGATGTTTCTGGATTTAGATCGGTTTAAGGAGGTTAACGATAAGCTAGGTCACTTAGCTGGCGATCTGTTGTTACAGACTGTCGTCCAACGTCTTCTCGCTTGTCTGAGAGAGACAGATGTGCTGGCTCGCTGGGGAGGGGATGAATTCGTGCTACTCCTACCTCACATTCGCAGTCGAGAAGATGCCAGCGATATTGCCCATAGACTGATTGAAGCACTGCAACCTAAGTTTTTTCTGGAAGAACATTGCGTTTCTGTGACGGCTAGTATAGGAATTGCGGTTTATCCTCAGGATGGTATAGACAGTAGTACGTTGCTCCAAAATGCCGATGTGGCCTTATATCAGGCAAAAAAGTGCGGACGAAACAACTATCAGTACTATTTTGCTGATGCTATTGCTTCAAGTTGAAAATTTTTGTCGTGCCAACTATTTTTGTGAATAATCTGCCCAAACTGTTAATGATGAGTCCTCATAAACCTCGTCGTGACTACCAATATCAACAAAAACAGCTTTTCCATCATCGGTGAAATAAAACAATATTCTTTCGTCGTATTCTATGCTGAAACTCCAGAATTCTTTCAGCTTCCCTGACAACTTATGAGTTTTCA
Source organism: Cyanobacteria bacterium UBA11372 (assembly GCA_003486675.1). GTDB lineage: Bacteria > Cyanobacteriota > Cyanobacteriia > Cyanobacteriales > Aerosakkonemataceae > Microseira. The sequence goes on along the minus strand of DNGG01000422.1, from coordinate 478 downwards.
AGCTTTTTTCAAAAGAGTCATTGATATCATGTCCGGTCGATTACC
>DNGG01000422.1:0-195 GCA_003486675.1 Cyanobacteria bacterium UBA11372 | reverse complement strand
TTGTCCGAGATATCTCTGATGCCGTGTCCCTACGCAACGACTCTGTGCGGTTTTTTTATTATGGGCAATTCAACGGACATCATATGACAAATTGCTCTACTTTTTGCCAAAACTTGGCTTCTAAATCTTCATTTCCCTGGATTCGTTTTTTGAAAGGATTACCCACAATCATCAGCCCTTGCACGGCACGATTAA
>DNGG01000520.1 GCA_003486675.1 Cyanobacteria bacterium UBA11372 | reverse complement strand
TTTCGCCGCGCGATCGCACCCTTACTTTCCGGCGAAGAAGAAAAATTAGTCTTCCAAAGCATTCACCAGCGCAAAGATGGCAGTACCTACCCAGTCGAAGTTCACTTACAACTGTTAAGAGAAAAAGGCAATCTGCCGGTATTTCTTGCAGTCATCCTCGATATTACCGAACGCTTAAAAGTAGAAGCAACTTTGCGCGCCAAAGAAGCTCAAATTAAACAAAAAGCCGAAGAACTGGAAAAATCCCTTCACCAGTTGCAACGCACCCAAATGCAATTGGTTCAAAACGAGAAAATGTCTTCTTTAGGACAACTCGTAGCCGGAGTTGCTCACGAAATTAACAACCCGGTTAACTTCATCTACGGGAATCTTCCCCATATCGAAAGATACAGTCAGGAATTACTCGAACTTTTGCACCTGTATCAACAAAACTATCCTGAAGAAACAAACGAAATTAAACAGAAAATACAAAACTGCGATTTAGAATTCTTGTGTGAGGACTTACCCAAGATCGTAGATTCGATTAAGTTAGGAACCAATCGCATCCGCGAAATCGTTCTCAGCTTACGCAACTTCTCTAGACACGACGAATCCGCTCTAAAAGCGGTAGATATTCATACAGGAATAGACAGTACGTTAATGATTCTGCAAAACCGTCTAAGACCAAAACCAGATTATCCGGAAATTGAAGTAACTAAACACTATGGAAAATTGCCGTTCATCGAATGCTATCCTGGTCAAATTAACCAAGTATTTATGAACATAATCGCCAATGCAATTGACGCCATTGAAACGCAAAATGCTCCCCGGCATATCTCGATTTATACTTCAATTAGATGTCCGGAAACAGGGGAGGATATTGCAGAAACTTGTCCCGGAATACCCTTAGCTGTAATTCGCATTTGCGACAATGGCCCGGGAATACCAGAAAAGATTCGCCGCCGCATTTTTGAACCTTTCTTTACCACCAAACCAATTGGTAAGGGAACGGGTTTAGGATTGTCAATTTCCTACTCAATTGTTGTAGACAAACACCAAGGTAACATGAACTGCATTTCCACACCCGGTCAAGGAACGGAATTCATTATCGAAATTCCAATTAGGCAAAGTTAAATAGGGTAATGGGTAATGGGTAATGGGTAATCGGCAATGGAAATATTACCAATTAACCATTACCAATTACCAATTACCAATTACCATCAAAAAAACCATGAAGACTGTAATTTTTTACGAAAAACCTGGCTGCATTAACAATACCAAGCAAAAAGCCATGCTGGTAGCGGCGGGACACGAACTGATCGCTCGCAATCTGTTGAAAACGCCTTGGACAGCAGAAACGCTGCGTCCGTTTTTTGGTGAATTACCCGTTAGCGAGTGGTTTAACTATAGCGCCCCTCGGATTAAATCGGGAGAAATTATTCCCGCACAGTTAGACGCAGCAACCGCTTTAGAATTGATGCTCGCAGAGCCGCTTTTAATTCGGCGTCCGTTAATGCAAGTTGGAGAGGCTTTTATGGTAGGATTTAATCTAGAAAAAGTAGAGGCACAGATTGGTTTGAGTCCAATCGATAATAAACCTCAAGATATCGAAACTTGCCCCCGCAGTCACGAAACAACCCCCTGTAAGTCTCCCGCCTAAAAGTTGGCCTCATGAATAATCCTTCCTTACCAGCAGATGATTTACCGCCGCCCAATCTAGAGCTGAAAGATAGTTTAATGCGTTTGAACTTGGAAGAGTCGCTCGCCAAGTATTTTTTCCAAGCTTGCACGAAGCGGCAGCAAGCATTACTATCGGCTTGTCAGTGGTATTTTACCACTGGAAAAGCGCCCACTTTGGTGATTGAATGCCCTGATGAAGTTACTAATTGGCGCGTATTGAAATCCCTGGTAAAACTGGGCGGCGTCCTCAAGAAATTGGCAAAAAATGGCAAAATTCGCGTTTACCCTCCTGGTTTAGGGACACCTTTTGAAATGCGGGTGGACGAATTATCGGTTTATAAATTTTCGCCCTGAGAGGGAAAGGGAAGCGGGTGTGCGGGTGTGCGGGTGAGCAGGTGAGATGGGGAAGATTTGAAAGATGGAGAAGTAATTACTTCTACTTGGTTATCCCACCTGCACACCTGCACACCTGCACCCCTGCAATTATTCCCAAGTTCTCACGGTTAACACTTGCGGGGGTGTAGCATCGGGGGGGTAGAAGAAATTCACCGTGACGATGCGGCGATCGCTTGGAGGCATCCTCAGCGTTACCAAGGGTTGCCCTTGCTCTCCTTGGCGTTGCACTAGGTGAAAGTAACGTACCTGGGGTTGTCTGTTATCGTCTCGGTAGGAAACGCGCACCGTACCCCGAAAGAAAACCCGTCCTTGGGGGGGTTCGACAAAAAATAAGCGATCGCGTGCTAATTCTTGTTTAAACGGCGTTTGGATCGACACCGTCACCGTTTGCGCGTTGCCGGTATTGTTGGCTAAAGGCAAGATGGCGCGGTAATGTACCCCATAGTTACCGTGTCCGTTGATGGCAGTATCGGCATAGCGCACCGCCATCGGCGCACTTTGTACCTGGTTAGTTCCCAAGGTGATTCGCGTTACCGTATTGATCGGATAGGAAATACCCCTTCCCGGTTGCGGAATGCTCAGCCGATCCTCTCCCGGTCGATCTGTAATCCGAGCATACCATTCCGAACCGATGGAAACCCCCGCCACGCGCCCAAATACCTTTTCTTCCCCTTCAATTCCCACTTTGCTCGGATCTGTTGGCGTGCGATCGCGCGGCTCTGCTAATCTGCCAGTTACTAATAAATTTTGCCACTCTTCTAACAAGGGCGCGCGAAAACGTTCCTGCGTATTGGCAACCGGGTACATCGCCAAATTCGCCATATAAACAGGCGCCGAAGCTTGCAATCGCATGTACGTCGTGCGACCGCTCCCAGGTAATATAGGCAAGTTAAATAACATCCGACTCTGTTGCGGTGGAATTTCGATTTTTGTAGGAAATTCGGGTTCCCGCACATTTCGCAACACCTCATTCATCACCCGCGATCCGGGACCAGAATAAACTCTCCCATCCGGATTTTCCACCATTGACGGCAACTGCACAAACGGCGCATCGGGATTTGTGGCGTGACTCGCCGCTTGTAGAATTTCTAGAGTTACGGGTTCGTTGTTCGGATTGTAAACCAATGCGCCTTGATACAGCGTCCTCGAGGATCTGACAATGTGATGGGAAAAAAAGTCGAACCGCCCTACTAGCGGTTTGTTCAAGTGTGCGGCGGGAACTTGTTTCCCCTCACCAGGAAAGGTGGAAAGTAGAATTCCTTCGGTTTGCACCACTTCCGGACTGTTGCTATTGAACACCAAAACTCGATCGAGTTCTCCCGGTAAGGGACGAATTTCTTGGATTTGCGTCACGAAGCGGCGTTCGAGTACTGCTGATTCTGCAATTTGCGCCAAAACAGAATTTGCCAATAAAAACCACATTGCCAAAGGAAGAGTATTCGCAACAATTTGTTACAATACCACGACAGGGAGAGGAAAAACCACAGTAGTATCGATGGCGATCGCGCAAACAATCTTCTCCCCCCGCTCACCTGCACAACAGCGGTTTACTGACTTTCTCTGTAAATTCTACAGAGTCAGTCTGTTACTTTATGAAGATTATGTGAAGCGAAGCTCTCTACTGAATTTTAAAAACTATAATTTTATCTTATGATCAAACCCAATTTAGGCCATTATACAGCCACAAAATTTTGAATAATTGTAAAGCTATGATTCTAGTAATTTAGCTACCTTTAGCGACTTTCCTTTTAAAATAAGCGGTTTAGCGTTTAGTTACAGTAATTTTACAATTAATAATTGTTAATCTCTATAATTTTTACTAAAACTTAGTTTTATAAAGATTTAATAAATAGGGATTGATAGCATAGTTTTCCAGGTAAATCAACAGTATAGTTAACTCAAGTTGCTGGTTATAAGTTGCAAGCTTGGTAATTGGTAATTGGTAATTGGTAATTGGATTAATTGGGGGTCTTCTCTTGGCAATTACCCATTACCCATTACCTATTACCAGTCCCCAAGGGATGTAACTAGCAACTTGCGTTAGTTAACGAAATAAATGAATTGGATTGCTGCCCCTGCAAAATAGTCGATCGCGAAAGCTGGTAGACAGCGAAAGCGGGGGCGATCGCTCTGGGGTGTATCAGTATGTCTAGCCTGCGAGTAATCTTGCTTGATTTGGCTGGGATTTTCTAGGTTTCAAGTTGCCAAAACAACTAAATATCGAAGACAAGAGAAATTTAATACCTGCTATTGCTACTATCAAAAAATTATCGATAGAAGCAAAAGCTGAATCTGGCTAATTTACTGCAAAAAATCAATAATAAACCCGCTTGGCTATTCAGTTTAAAGCGGGTTACTTTCAATTTGTTGATTAGCATTTGTGGATAGATCGCCATGAAAGCTACGCATCGGATCGGATTCATATCTGTAAAAAAATCCCAATTCTGGCTATTAAGCATAGCATCGAGCTTAATGGCAATTTACATGACTCTCGTCTGGAGATCCGGAGATACTGCCCACTTTGGGATGAGTATTTTGTTTTTGCTAGCTGTTGGCTCCTTATTATGGGAAAAGCGTCACAGCTTAATTCTGGAAAGTCAAATTTTTTCGAGGGTTTTAGGCGGATTAATAATTGCCGTAGCACTTTGGAGAAGCATTGACTTAACTGATGCTAACTTCCTACGGGTTTTCCCTTTTATTTCTGGGCTGGGTGTGGCTTTGCTAGCTGCTGATTTTAAAGGATTAAAGCAATATTGGCAAGAACTGACTATCCTCTTTTTTCTTGGCGTACCTAGTGTATTGATATCGTCGCTAGTCGATCCATCTCCATTCACTGCCAAATTTTCCGGTTTCCTGCTTTGGTACTCAGGTTTTAAAGTATCTGTTCAAGACGTATATATTAATCTGCCAACGGGGGGAATCAAAGTATATGGTAGCTGTGCTGGCACAGAATCTATTACCTATTTGTTGGGATTGTCAGTAGTTTGTCTAGTGATGTTTCCCATCGAGGGTAACAAGAAAATATGGGTGCCAATTGTAGCGATCGCCATAGGATATCTTGTCAATGCTTTTCGGGTTTCTTTGATGGCTGTACTATCAGCATCTGGAAACCAGGAATCATTTAAGTACTGGCATGAAGGAGATGGTTCGCTGATATTTGGCGCGATCGCAGTCATCGCCTTTGGACTGTTCTACCTGTTTTTAATGCGACAGTCAGATTCAGAAAATGACGACTACGCACCAGAAAGTAAATGATTTGAAAACAAGAATTCTGCGTTGCCGTTGTTTGGGTTTGAATCAAAGTCATAATGACACCGATTACAGACAATAACAAAGTGAATCATCAGGCTTCAATTCCCACTTTATATCCCATTTACACTTGGCCTAAATTATTAAAATCATGACGACATCACGCGATGATAAATTGACCCAAACGATAGAACACCTACGGGACTTTAGCATTAGTTTAGCCCAGTCTCTGCCTCTGGTGCGCTCGATAGGCTATGGCTTGTTGGTTTTGGCTGTGTTTGACCTGGTTGATATCTTTGTGCCACCGCATTTTATGAACCCAGTCTGGGAATTTAAGACCTTGGGGGGACTGGTGGAACGGGTTCCCGTACCTTTAATTGGTTTGGGATTGGTGTTTTTGGGCGAGCAAGAAGAGCGAGGCTTTTGGGAAATTTTCATCTTGAAGTTTTTATCCTGGGTGGCTTTGTTATTGGGCTTGTTATTTGTGTTATTCGTTCCTTTAGGTGTGCTGAACACCGTGCGAATTGACCAACAGAACCAGGAGCAAGTCACTGTCCAAGTTAACCAGCGGATGGCTCAAATTCAGCAGGTTAAAGATGCAGTGAAAAAGGCTACGACGACATCTGAGATGGAGCAGCTTTTGAGCCGCCTCGACAGCCAAGGTCGCACTCCGGAAATTAAAGATTCTCAGCAATTAGAAGAGGTGAAAAAACGGCTTTCTTCATTCATCGTCCAAGGTGAGGAGATGATGAAAACCCAAGTTCAGACCACTTTATATTCTCAGCGCATGAGCTTACTGAAAAATTCGGTTAAGTGGAATCTGGGAGCCTTGCTTTCTGGGGTTTTGTTTATTTATCTCTGGAGGGCTACTTCCTGGACTAGAAAACTTCTACCCAAGCGGTAGTTAGAGGAGAAGGAATTTTTATGTTACAAATTTTAACAGAGTTATTCTCCTGGACTGCATATCCCAACAAGGGTCTTAAAACAGAAGTTTCTGACCATCGAAACTCTTCTTTTTTCATCTCTGATTTGAGATCTTTGCGTCAGCGCCTGTTGGGTATTTCGCCGGAAGAGGCAACGTTTGCTCGACGTGGGTTTCACGGGGGCGATCGCATAATTCAACAGCGATTAGAACAGATTGGTCGCACGTTTTTGCAAGGATATAACGCAGCGATCGCGAAAGACAATCTGGAGACACTGGTTGCCCAACTCAACGCAGTGGAAGCCGAGTGGCGCGGATTTGCCTTTGAAGGAGCTGCAATGGGTTTGGCTCTACTCGATTACCTAACGCCTTGGAAACGAAATCGAGTGCAGAACTTTCTCGCCGGTGCGGGAGCAGATCATGCTTACATGGTTCACGTTGGCGTTGGTTGGTTGCTGGCAAGAATTCCTTTCGGCGTTGAGCAGTACCTGAAAACTTACCAAACCCAATCCAAAATCGGCATTCTCAGGCAGGAGC
>DNGG01000230.1:2712-6862 GCA_003486675.1 Cyanobacteria bacterium UBA11372 | reverse complement strand
CAATAAATCTCTCGTAAAACCCGCCCCTTCAACATCAAAAATTATACATAACCAAAGCTATATGACTCTTTCTAAACCGGCAGAAAATCCAGTATTATCTTTTCCAGATCACACTCAATTACCAGAATCGGATGGGAGTATTGTGCAGAATTTTCAAGAACATCCCCAGAGCATTTTACTCACTGATTCTATCACCCCAATTTTGCAGCAACTCCATCCAGACGGACAATATTGTATCGGTCAAGATTCTGGGATTTATTGGGGTTTAACTGACCCGCCACTGAATGGATGTAAAGCACCAGATTGGTATTACGTACCCAACGTACCGCCGATGCTGAACAATCAAGTGCGGCGTTCTTATGTATTGTGGCAAGAATACGTTGCACCGCTGATAGTGGTGGAATTTGTATCGGGTGATGGTTCGGAGGAAAGAGACACAACCCCACCACCGCCACCTGAACAACAGGGGGAATGGAAAGTAGGTAAATTCTGGGTGTATGAAAGGGCAATTCGCGCGCCTTTTTACGGTATTTATGAAGAGAAAAAGGCGGCTGTGGAAGTTTATCAATTGATAAATGGTCGCTATCAGTTATTGCCAGCAAATGAGCGGGGTCATTATCCAATTGGGCCAATCGGCGTTGAGTTGGGAATTTGGCGAGGGCAATATCAAAATATGGAATTGAATTGGTTGCGCTGGTGGGATAGTGAAGGTAATGTGTTATTGACTGGTGGTGAACGCGCTGAACGAGAAAGACAGCGTGCTGAAAGATTGGCAGAAAGGTTGCGTCAGATGGGGATTAATCCGGATGAAGTGTGACGAGTTTTAAAAGTCAGAAAATCAGTCTCAAACAGTTAGAGTGTAATTGGAATTAAGGCTTTAAGGATGAAACACCATGAAAACTCGTAGCTTTACAGTCATTGTTTATAGAGAAGATGATATGTACATCGCTGAGTGTCCAGAAGTTGGTACTGTGGATCAGGGAGAAACGATTGAGCAGGCGATCGCAGGTCTTAAAGAAGCAACGCGGCTATACTTGGAGGAATTTCCTTTACCTGAAACATCCCCTAGATACGTGACAAGCATTGAGGTTAGTTATGCCTAAATTACCACGAATCTCAAGTAGGGAAGCAATTCGGGTATTAGAACGTTTGGGCTTTGAGCAAGTTCGACAAACTGGCAGTCATGTTGTGATGAAAAGGCAAACGCCTGACGGTGTGATTGGATGCGTTGTCCCTCTGCATCGAGAACTAAAAGTAGGTACTTTGAGTGGTATTCTCAAGCAAGCACAAGTTACTGTTGAAGAATTTATAGAGAACCTATGAGGTCTAACAGTAATTTACCAGGGCATAATCAAGACAAGCGGATATTTGCTGTTTTGATAAGTCTGGAAATTCTTGAATAATTTGCTCGTGGGTGTTGTCAGCGGCTAAATAACCCAATACGATACGAGTGAGCAAATAATACAGCGTTGCAGCCAAGGCATAAACATCAGTATATTCTCCCCGCTTTGCCTTTGCAGCATACTGTTACATCGGTGCAAACCCAGGCGTACAGTATTGAGTATGGGTCATCGTCAGGTCTTGTGTAAACTCCCGCGCAATGCCAAAATCAATCAACACTGCTTGGGAATTACTAGCACGTAAAATAATGTTGCTAGGTTTCACATCTCGATGTAGCAAACCTTCCCGGTGCATTGCCGTCAAAGCATCCCCAACTTGCTGAATATAGCCCAATGCTTCTGCTTCTGATAAAACACCCCGCTTTTGAACGTACTTCTCTAAATTTGTCCCCTCAATATATTCCATCAAAATGCAACAGAGGAAAAAACTAGAAGGTGGCGCACCAAAATTAAACAAGCGATTGCGAAGATTATTCTTCTGCACGCTTTCTTGCAGCAACTGATAAACTTTAACGATATGAGGATGATTTTTAAACTGCACTAGCCGCAGGGCCTCGTTCATAAAATCTTGCTGCAATTTATCAAAATACTGGCTAGCTTGTGCCTGTTCGTTGAGGGTTTTGATAACATATTGTCGCCCCTCTAAATCTCGCACCCGATAGGTAATGCCAAAACCGCCCTTACCCAGGACTTCTCGGATGGTATATTTACCATCCTGTAACCGTTCTCCTCTTTGCCACTGCATTGCGCGTAAGTCTTAAAACACCTTGTATCAATTTTGGCACAGCGCTCGGAGTAATGGAGCGAGGCTAAAATCTTAGGTTTGTAGTAGGCGCTTCAGCGAAGACAGCGCTTACTACGAACATTTTGCACCATTGTCCATAACCGCCAGAGAATAAATTCTCTGGCTAATAGCGAAAGTCCATTGAAATGGACTCAAATCGGATTAACAGTCCACTGAGCGTGGACTTCAGCTATTAGCCGTGGACTTGAGTCCACGGCGGGCGAAAAACTCAAGTAAGGCGATATTGTGATACCAAGTAATTTGTGCAAGCACCTCTTGCACAATTTGCTCATCCGGGTAAGTTTCGGCAAATGCTCGCATATACTTGAGGTTGCGAGGCGAGAAGCCTTTCATTTCTGGAAACGCGCCGCGTAAGTCCGTCGCGAGACGATTGATTACCTTTGCACCCCAACCTTGCTGCTGTTGGCGCGTGAGGATATCTCGCCCAATTTGCCAGTAAAGTAATACTAGCTCGGTGTTGAGTGCGATCGCAGCCCTTACTTGCGTCTCTTCAATCCTTTCCCTCAAGTCGCGCAGAAAGTCGTTATAACCTTCGGGGATATTGGATGCAATTTCGGATTTGTTATTTTTAGCCACAATTACCTTCAGTCTTTTAGTTGATATGGTCTAATTTGATGGCTCTGGACTTTATGATAATAAAGGCAAAATGCTAAACTAAAAAAACGATCAAAATAGATCTATAACCCGTCCTTACCTATCTCACCTTGAGCAATCCTCAATCTACCCAAACTAATCCAGAAACTGGGCGTCAAACAAAGCAAGAATCCCATTTTAACCGCGCCCGTTCTTCTATCCGCCGCATTGTCTCCGGATATACTCCTAGAATGCGGGCATCTTTGCGCCCGGAAATGGATGCTTTAACCGGAAGTCTGCAAAAACTAGACCAAGGTGTAATTTGTATCGCCGCTTTTGGTTTGGTTAGTCGCGGTAAGTCGGCGGTTTTAAACGCTTTACTGGGGCAAAAAATCCTCCAAAGTGGTCCCCTGCATGGGGTTACCCAATGGCCTCGATCTGTTCGCTGGATGCCCGATCCAAACGGTAAAATCCAAATAGAATTAATCGATACGCCCGGATTAGATGAAATTGAAGGAGAAGCAAGGGCGAAGATGGCGCGAGATGTGGCGCGTCAAGCAGATTTAATCTTATTTATTGTCGCTGGTGATATCACGCGCACGGAATATCAAGCGTTGTGCGAATTGCGACAAGCACAAAAACCGATTATTTTAGTATTCAACAAAATTGACCTGTATCCAGACCAAGACAGACAAGCAATTTACCGCAATCTGCAAAAATTGGGGGCGGGAAGCATTACCAGCAGGCGTTTGCAAGAGTTATTATCCCCAAATGAAATAGTCATGGTTGCTGCCGAACCTGCACCGATCGAAGTGCGGGTAGAATGGGCTGATGGGAAGGTAACCCATGAGTGGGAGTCGCCACCGCCGCAGATTGATGAGTTAAAGGAAAAGATTGTTAGTATTTTAAATCGGGAAGGGCGATCGCTTCTCGCCCTCAACGCCCTCGTGCAAGCGAGAGACGCCGAAGAAAATATCGCCCGCAAAACTCTAGAATTACGGGATAAGGAAGCGGACGATTTAATCTGGAAGTTTACGAAATACAAAGCTTTAGCCGTTGCGCTCAATCCGATCGCGGTTTTAGACGTTTTGGGCGGCACTGTGGCGGATTTAGCCTTAATTCGCGAGTTGGCGCGGTTGTATAATCTGCCCATGACGAGTTACCAAGCTGGGAAGCTGTTGCAGAAGATTGTATTTAGTAGTGGCGGTTTGTTGTTGGGCGAATTGGGCAGTAGTATTCTGTTTGGAATCGGTAAAAGTGCTGCTGCCGTCGCATCTGGGGAGAATCCGATTAATTTTACCGCTTATGGCGGGGCTGCGATCGCGCAAGCTGGTATCGCCGGATATGGTATCTACGCCGTAGGAAAAGCAGC
>DNGG01000230.1:0-2494 GCA_003486675.1 Cyanobacteria bacterium UBA11372 | reverse complement strand
TTAGAACGAGGTTGCACTTGGGGCGAATTAGGGCCAAATACAGTCATCCAAGAAATTCTCAACCAAGTAGAACGCAATACAATTTTATATCGCCTACGGCAAGAATTAGACCCCCAAACGGATAAATCTAATTTTGGGTAATGGGTAATGGGTAATGGGTAATAGGTAATGGTAAATACTTCCACCAATTACCAATTACCAATTACCAATTACCTAATTTAATTCTTGACCGTTACCTTCAACGCCCGTTCAGCCATTTTAATCAATCTTTCGGACGTTTTTTGCCGATTTACACTCAAACGGGGGATTTGATACGGACTTCTCAACCAACCTAGTTTGAAGATTCGACTATTGTATAAATAGCCAGATAAATAGTACTTAGCCGCAGCGGCTTCCACCTGTTTATTCACATGCCCATAGGGATAAGCGATATGAATCCCTACTGTTTTATTATCTAAGCCTTCCGTACACTGTCTTAACTGCTTTTGGGATTCAGAAAGTTCAAAATCTAACTCCTGGGGATTTATCTTGGTTAAATCCTTGTGAGTTAGTCCGTGGGATTGAAGATCGAAAAATCCTTTTCTCAGTCCCTCTCTTAAATCTCCACAGTTCAAATGCGTTGTACTTTTTCCCTGATCCTTAGCCAAAGACCCAGGGTTAAGAAATAAAACAACTTTTACTTTTTTGTTGTAAGTTTGTTCTAAAAGTTCTAAAATCGGAAGTAAATTTGTATAATAGGTTTTATAAGAATCATCAAAAGAAATCATTATTGGCCTTTGGCCTATCCGTTGAGGGGGCAAAGGCTGGGATTTAGCTATAAAATAATCGTACAGATCTTGAGTTGACAGAAACCAAAAATCCTTGCGGACTAAGTAATCTAAAAATTCCTGCAAATCTTGCTTCGTATATTCAATGTCTAATGGTTCTTGCGTCGGAGCATTATTATTATTGGTATTGGGGGGTGGACTATCAATGATGCTGTGAAACCCCAGAATAGGAATTCTGGGGGCTGTGAGATTTAAGATCAACCAATTCGTCGCTAAGACAACTATAAATGTCAGACAAAAGCCAAGGATAAAACTCTTAGATTTTTTAAACTTGATAAACTTCATGCGGCACACCTCTTAACGCAGTTTTCAATGGCTCTTAAGCTGACGCCGCGAACCTGTTTGTGGCATTGGTTTATCAATACTAGGTTTGTATCGAGGCGGCACTGGAGGAAAATTAGGAGCAGTAGGTTTACCGTTCTTGACAAGTTCCTGACAACCTGCTTTGAAATGATTAATTGTTGTAAACGCTGCTAATGAAAAGTAAAAGATGCGGATCAGCCACTTGCTCCCCGCTAAAAATCCAGTAATAATCTCTGGTTTTATGCCGATTATTTTATTGATACTCATGAAGTTTGCTTTAACTTTTTCTTCTAAATTTTCGGCTTTCTTAATTTCAGCTTTGTTCGTTGGTAAAATGGGAAACTGTGCGGTATAAACATAAAAACCTAAAAATCCATGCACGCCCACTCTAGAAGTTAAAAATGAGTCAGCTAAGCTGGCTGCTTCAGCGTAGGATGTATTCTCTTGAGCGGCAACGTCTTCAATCCAGAGATTGTATCTGACCATAGCACTGGTGCTAAAAATTAGCGGGACTAGAATAATAAGTAAGAGAGCGCTTGTCTTGTAACGAGAAATTTTTGGTAAGAAAGCGGTTGCCAAGCCAAAGCCCATTCCTAGAATGGCAAAGACTAAGACGTTGACGAATTCAACCACTTCTAAAGTGGAGAATACATCCCCGATGATGATAATTTTATATAAAGATTGTTCCGCAATCAAACTCGCTCCAACTTTGATACCGGCTGTTGTCAGAATCAGAAAAACAGCAATAAAGACATATATCAGGGTGCGCGATAGTCGTTTTCCCATTGATTTAAAGTAAAGTGAGAGTTTATGGAGTGAGATGGTGTCCGCTGGAATACCCATAGTTAGAGCTGACGCGGTGACGCTCTGAGTTTTAATTAAGGGTGATTTGCCGGACATCTTATGAGAGCTGCTTTGGCAGATTGAGCGATCGCTTCTATTTTCCCTAAATCGGGTGAAACGGTTTGACTATCCATTACCAGCCATAAAAGATATTCGATATTACCAGCTGGGCCGGTGACTGGGGACCAGGTTAAGCCGCGATAGTGCCATCCCAGTTGTTGAGCAGCTTGCAATACAGACGCGATCGCTCGAACATGGTCGTCAGTATCTCGCACTACGCCCTTTTTGCCAACCCGTTCTTTCCCTACTTCAAACTGCGGTTTGACGAGCAAAACTGCCTCACGGGGAGGTTGAAGCAGATTCCAGAATGCTGGCAGGATTTTTGCCAGAGAAATGAACGAAACATCCACAACACCCAAATCTGGTACTTCCCCATCCCCATACAACTGTGCCGGAGTCAGATAGCGCAGATTGGTACGTTCTTTTAAAATCACTCTGGGGTCATTCCGCAGACGCCAGTC
>DNGG01000443.1:7316-7465 GCA_003486675.1 Cyanobacteria bacterium UBA11372 | reverse complement strand
ACCCCCAGCACTCTTCCCCCATCTGTTAATATCTCGTTTTCCCGCAATTGGGTTCCGGCGTGAAACACATTCGCACCCTTTGCTTCGGCTTGTTCGATCCCGGTAATAACTTTCCCTTTTTCGTAGTCTCCCGGATAACCTCCACTCGC
>DNGG01000443.1:0-7022 GCA_003486675.1 Cyanobacteria bacterium UBA11372 | reverse complement strand
AGCATTAATTCTTCCAGGGGAGTTTCGAGCAGAGGTAGAATCGCTTGGGTTTCCGGATCCCCAAAGCGACAGTTAAATTCGAGGACTTTAGGTTCGCCTTGGGGGGTAATCATCAATCCGGCGTAGAGGACGCCGCGATAGTCGATCTTGCGCTTTCGGAGATGGGCGATCGCATTGTGCAAAACTTCTTTCTCAATCCGTTGCATCAATTGGGGCGTTAGCAGGGGGGCAGGGGCATAAGCGCCCATGCCGCCGGTATTCGGGCCGGTATCCCCCTCCCCGATGCGCTTGTGATCTTGGGCTGGTAACAAAGGGCGAATCGTCAAGCCATCGGTTAAAGCTAAAACCGAGACTTCTTCACCCGTCAAACATTCTTCAATCACCACCATCCCGAAAGAATTGCTAAACACCTCCTCAACCGCCGCTAAAGCTTCCTCTACGGTTTGCGCCACGGTTACACCCTTCCCCGCCGCCAAACCATCGGCTTTAACAACGATCGGGGCACCCTGTGCCTTGACGTAGGCTTTTGCCGACGCGGCATCTGCAAACACAACCGCTTTCGCCGTGGGCATTTTAGCTTCTTGCATCAATGCCTTTGCCCAAGCTTTACTCGCTTCAATTTGGGCGCCCGCCCTCGTGGGGCCAAAAACGGGGATGTTTTGCGATCGCAGATAATCTGCAATCCCCAATGACAGAGGCAGTTCTGGCCCTACCACCACCAAAGAAATATCATTTTCGCGGGCAAAGCGTGCCATTCCCTCAAAATCATCTACCCGTAGAGGGAGATTCTGACAGCGCTCCATGACCGCCGTGCCGCCATTACCCGGGGTGCAGAACACCTGTTGAATTTGCTCGGATTGTAGGAGTTTCCAAGCTAAGGCGTGTTCCCGTCCCCCATTACCAACAACCAAAACCTTCACGCGATCTTCCCACTCCAGCTATCGAATATTTAAGGATAAAATGTTAGTCTTCAATCCAAGTATCGCTCTTAAGTATAGAAAGTTTATGGCTAAAAGTATCGTTACAGGGGTCGCCGGTTTTATTGGTTCTCACTTGGTCGAAACCCTGTTAAACCAAGGGGAACAAGCGATCGGGATCGATGAGTTCAACGATTATTATGACCCAGCCCTGAAACGCAAGAATATTTCCAGCTTTGAAAGTCACCCTAATTTTAAATTAATCGAAGCCGATATACAGTCTCTCGATTGGGCGGCACTGTTGGCTGATGTGGAAGTAGTTTATCACCTAGCAGCGCAAGCGGGAGTCCGTGCCAGCTGGGGCGATGGCTTCCGCGCTTATACAGAAAGAAATATCAACGCCACGCAAGTGATGCTGGAAGCGGCGAAGGACGCCAAACACCTGAAGCGGTTTGTCTATGCTTCAACTTCTTCTGTCTACGGCGATGCCGAAACTTTACCGACTTCTGAATCTATTTGTCCTCTCCCCGTATCTCCCTACGGCATTACCAAGCTGGCAGCTGAACGTTTGTGTCAGTTGTATTGTAAAAACTTCAACGTTCCCTTCACGGCTTTACGGTATTTTAGCGTCTACGGCCCCCGCCAACGCCCGGATATGGCGTTTCACAAGTTTTTTAAGTGGGTTTTAGCAGATCAACCAATTGCTATTTACGGGGATGGACAGCAAACGCGAGATTTCACCTTTGTCGGCGATGTTGTTGCTGCTAATTTAGCCGCTGCTAAAGTGCCGGAAGCGGTGGGAGAAATTTTTAATATTGGCGGCGGCAGTCGGGTGGGGTTAATCAACGTTATCGACACGATAGAACAAATTGTCGAACGTCCGATTCGCAAAAATTATCTAGAAGCAGCAATGGGAGATGCGCGTCATACGGCGGCAGATGTGTCGAAAGCAAGGAAAATCTTGGGTTATGCGCCGAAAGTCTCGCTAAAAGAAGGTTTGCAGCAACAATGGCAGTGGATTCAGGGATTATAGAGTTTTGCAGCTGATTTAAGCTCCATTTGCCTGATGACTTGGGCACGTGGCGCTGCTTGAGTATTGATCGCATCTTTAGCCTTGACAAATTGCAAACCATTGTTTACACCCGCAGTTAACACCAACATCCCTGCCAATAGCAAAGCGATCGCGCGTGCAGGCGTCAGGGTGCTGAATGCTGCCAAAACTATTAACAATGGCAAGAAATGTAACGAGTAAAGAAATGTCTCCTCGCCGTATACTGTGTGCAGCGCTAGCTGTCCCAAGATACTAAAACCAAGAACAATGCGGAGTTGGCGATGCTGTTTGGCAGAGACAATTCCCCATAATCCCAAACCTAACAATGCTATCCACAAGATGACGGCAATGCTTCCCCAGACGCTGGCAGATCCGGGTATTGCGCGCTGCGTCAGCACCCTCAATAACTCGAACTTTTTCCAATGAGGAATTATCCGCATATCCGGCATTACCATCGTGTGAGCCACAAAAGACTGGAGAACTTGCCAAAAACCTCCTGATGCTTGCCGGAACATGTAATTTTTTTCTTCGCTATCGCCGAAAACGATAAAAAATCTAGAACTCGGAAAGATAGACTTTTGTACGCTCCACAGCACAACTGTGAGGCACAATGCATCGAGGGTAATCTTCCATGCCCACTTCCGGCGATACTTTGTCAATGTTGCCAGAATTCCCACCATCCAGTTGCTGGTGGTGATGCTCAATGTCGCGGCACTTACAACTACGTACCATTGTGCCGACAGCTTGCGATATTGGGCGATCGCTACCAGACATAGTGCCGCCAGAATGCTTAAAGATCCAAATGGGTAGGTTTCTGGTACGACAAACCAAAACATCGCGGCGGCGCTAGTTGCCCCAAGGAGGCTAAATAGCGCCGCGTCAAATCTTCGGCAACCAATCAATCTCAGTAAAATAAAAAGCGCACCGATCCAAAGCGCAGCTACTGTAGCGATCGCGAGTCTTACCGCAGTCAGCGCCTCAAAACCCAATATTTTTTGCATGAAAAATACGGGTGGGAACGCTATCAGGGAAAATATGGGGTGTACTTTAGTGCGGGAATGGTTGCTCAATCTTTCGGTCATGTTGGCAAACACGCGGGGAATATCGGCGGCAAACCACAAATCGGCACCGCGATCGCTAACTAGCCAGGAGTCAATCATCTGCGCCCCAAGATAGGATGCAATGCCTGCTAAAGTCGCGATCGCAACCACCAGCACAATTTCCCGCCAGTGTAGGCGAGCTTGGCGATTAATCGAACCGATTCTACTTTTAATCGATTGGGCAACTACAGCCAATTTCCCAGCTCTGGCTGTTATACCAAGCAAGCCTTTTTTCATAGCTCAAATCTCTCCCAATTTGATTGGCTTCTCGTTTCTTTCTGTGACGCGAATTAGGTTAAATGCGATCGCGCGAGGGTGCCCTTGGCATATCGCAACATTGACTCTCGACTCGATCTCAATTTCCTGTATTTCCCGATTAATTTTGTACTATTTAAGTAAATGTACTGCCTGATTTTGCCTGTAAAAAACTCTAAAGTTTTGCGTGGATTTTTTAGAGTGGATTTTTTAGAGCTTACTATTGCCACAGATACTGATGAAATTAGTTTTCGCTTATTTTTACACAATCTTTAAACATTGCTGCTAAAATTAATTTGATCTTTATTTTTTCTTAATAAACTTAATAACCAAAGGGAGGGGTAAAAAAAGATACAATGGTCGCGACTGATACCAAGTTGCATTGTGGGGGGACAGCGATCGCTAAAATATTCCATACAACTGATATCATTCCCAACACTCCATCCCCCCTATGACATCCTTAGACGTTTTGCAGCCTCAAAGCCACACAGCAGCTATCAAAGCCAAGTTAACCGCAATGCGCGAGGTGATGGCAACCTATCAGCTAGACGCCTACTATATTCCCTCCGCTGACGAGCATTTAAACGAATATCTCCCGGAAGCACTACAACGACGGGAATGGGCAAGTGGCTTTACCGGCTCGGCTGGGGATATGCTAATAGGACAAGATCGAGCTTGGTTGTTTGTTGATTCCCGCTATCACGAACAGGCAGAATTACAAGTCGATCCATCTTTAATTCAAGCCTCTAAGCTGGGATTGGAAGGACACAAAACTTTAGTAGAAACCTTAGAAACTTTAGGTAAAGCAAAACCGGGTTTCCGTTTGGCATTCGATCCGTTTACCATTGCCGTTGAACAATTTCGGACATTTCAAAAGCAACTCGAACCGGCGGGAATTAAACTGGTGTTCCTGCTAGAAAACTTAGTGGATAAAATTCGCCTCCAAAGTCCTTGGCGCGAGTCAGAACCAATACCACCGTTGGGAAATTCCAAAGTATTCCTTGTGCCGGATGCGGTGACTGGGGAAACAATACCACAGAAATTAACTAAAGTGCGGGAGGCGATGCAAAAAGCGAATACCGATATCCTTCCCATTACTAAACTAGACCAAATCGCCTGGTTGTTTAACCTCCGGGGTTGGGATATTCCTTATAATCCCGTTTTTATTGCTTATGCAGTTATTACGCCCGATGCAGCGTTTTTATTTACGAATTTAGAACGCATCAACGCCGAAATTCGCGACGTTTTGCAGGCAGAAGTGAATTTACTTCCCTATGAAAAATACGAAGAAACTTTAAAAACTTTGGTTTCCCAGAACGACTTGCGAGTATTGATCGATACCAAACATACGACAATGGGAACTTATAGCCTGTTAGAAGGCGTTCGCGTTATAGAAACCGCCAATCCAATTGAAGGGATGAAAGCTCGTAAAAATGCTGTAGAAATCGAGCAGATGAAGGCGGCGAACTTGAAGGCAAGTCGAGCTATAGTGCGAACCTTAAAGTGGATTTCGGCACAATTGGACAGTGGGGAAAGCTTGAGCGAATTGGATGTGGCGCGCGCGATCGCTGATAATTACCAACAAGAAGCCGATTTCTGTGGGTTGAGTTTCAACACCATTGCCGGAACAGGCTTTAATAGTTCTATTGTCCACTACGGCACCCCCAGTCCCGACCAACTCCTCAAACAAGGTCAATTATTCCTGCTAGACTCTGGAGCGCAGTATTTAGGAGGTACTACAGACGCCACCCGAACGATTATTATAGGCGAACCAACTCCAGAACAAATTCTGCGCTACACGGAAGTATTAAAAGCCCACATTAACTGTGCGATGCAACAATTTCCCAAAGGAACAACCGGAGCGCAATTAGATGGGATTACCCGCTATACCTTATGGCAGGAAAAACTCGACTTTGGTCACGGTACGGGACACGGTGTGGGTGCTTTTTTAAACGTTCACGAAGGACCAAATGGTATTAGCAAGCGCGTGAACGAAACCCTAGAACCTGGCATGGTGACTAGCATTGAACCCGGTTATTATCTACCTAATTGGGGCGGAATTCGGATTGAAAATCTTTATGTAGTTAAAGATTTATCTACCGAAACCGATGGGAATACAACGCCTTGGTATGGTTTTGAACCCCTTACCTATGTTCCTTTTGATCGGCGACTAATCGATTTAAATCGCCTGAATCAAAAACAGCGCGAGTGGTTGGAAAAGTATAATTCAGCCATCGTAGAAAAGCTGACTCCCACCCTAGAAACGGCAGAAGCTGAGTGGGTGAAACAAGCTTGTTGATCGGTGCAGGGGCACGGCATCCGAGATATGTTGGCAGATACAGATAACTTGAAGATGCCGTGCCCCTACATGGTAGATCGGTGTAGGGGCAAGGCATCCGAGATATGTTGGTAGATACAGATAACTTCAAGATGCCGTGCCCCTACATGGTAGATCGGTGCAGGGGCACGGCATCCGAGATATTTTGGTAGATACAGATAACTTCAAGATGCCGTGCCCCTACATCGGGGGCATTCTGACGGATATGATATGAAACTTTGGGTGAAAGTTGCTATATTTTGCGGGATTTTGCTGCTAACATTTTCCGCCGTTATCACAGTATTTCCCGCAGGCAATGTAGTAAATAAATTTACTTGTACTTACCAAGGAAAGCCGCTTTATGGTCGAGTCAAGTTTGTTGAAAGCTTTCAGGATATTAAGGTAAAGGTCGTTACAACCTCGCCGGACTTGAGGGTAAAAATGGTCACATATCCAACAACTCGGTGCGGAGAATGGGCAATTGTCGAGTTTTTGCCCAGTCTTAAGGTGCAGTTTGTCGAGACGCTTCCCGATATCGAGATTCAATTTGTTGAAGATAATCCGGGTGTTTAAAATAAAGCATCTCGGTTTCTTTGTTGCCGAATTGGAATTGCGATCGCAAATTCCGTTCCTTGTCCCGGTGCCGAAGTACAATTAAGCTGCCCCCCATGTTTTTCGACAACAATTTGATAGCTAATGGCTAATCCTAAACCAGTGCCTTTGCCGACGGGTTTGGTGGTAAAGAAGGGGTCAAATAAACGATTTTTTACCTGTTCTGGGATGCCGCAACCGTTGTCACAAATTTTAATTTGTATCCAATTTTTGTTGAGAATTTCTGTTCGTATCCGAATTGTGGGTGATTGGTAAAATGGGCGATTAGCAATTACCTCTTCTAAAGCATCAATTGCGTTGGTTAGCAAGTTCATAAACACTTGGTTCAATTGTCCGGCGTAGCACTCAATTTGAGGCAGATTGCCATATTCTTTGAACGCTTGAATTTCAGAACGATCGGGCTTGGCTTTGAGGCGGTTTTGCAAGATTAGCAGTGTGTTATCGATGCCTTCGTGGATATCAACCGGCTTCATTTCCGCTTCATCGAGTCGCGAGAAGTTCCGCAAACTCAGGACAATTTGACGGATGCGATCCGTCCCTATATTCATAGAATTGAGGATTTTGGGTAAATCTTTGACCAGAAAATCTAGGTCGATGTCGTCGATTTCGGTTTGAATTTCCGGATGGGGTTGGGGATAGTGTTTCTGGTAGAGGTGGATGAGGCGCAGTAAATCTTGAGTGTATTGATTGAGGTGGGTAAGATTGCCGTGGATAAAGTTAACCGGATTGTTAATTTCATGGGCAACACCAGCAACTAATTGCCCCAAACT
>DNGG01000446.1:4012-12910 GCA_003486675.1 Cyanobacteria bacterium UBA11372 | reverse complement strand
TGTTTCCATGCTGTTGGCTGAACCCTAGGGACTGTACTTGATTTGGCAATAGCACGGGGCGTGCTATGGAAGATGCCGTTTGAGGTGGAGTTTGCCAGCAAGGTTACCTGCTGTCTTATTGTTAATTTTTCTCAATCTAGATCTCTAGACACGAGATAAAACTTAACAAAGCTTATGAAAAGAGAGATTAGTTCTTCAGTTATTTGTCAGTTTCGCGTAACTTTCCTCAGCAGTCAAGGTATTTATGCCTTGAGTATTACGCGATACCGTTTGGATACCCCATACACCCACCTAGAGCAGGATAATAAAAGTCTGTCAAGAGCTATGGGGATGCGCCATGAGTGCAGAGAATATTACTGGTTTGCTTGATTCCACGCCGATTCGCGTCGGGGTACTGGGATTTGGTGGGCTGGGACAAGCCGCCGCCAGGGTACTCGCGCCCAAACAACAGATGCTTTGGGTAGCGGCGGCAGATCAAAAAGGGTATGCCTATAACGGTGAGGGGTTAAATCCAGATGCCTGTATTGCCACTTACCAATCTCAAGGTTCCCTGGGTTATGTAGAGCCACAAGGAACCTTGAGCAGCCGCAGCATCCAGGATTTAATCGAAAAAGCGGCATCGGTGGAGGGGTATTTTTTGGCATTGCCAAACTTGCCCAACACATTTATGGCTGAGGTGGCGCGTCAGTTTATCGCATCGGGGTGGCGAGGGGTTTTGGTCGATGCGCTCAAGCGCACGAGTGCGATGGAGCAAATATTGGCATTAAAAGATGAATTACAGGCGGCGGGGATTACCTACATGACCGGGTGCGGTGCGACGCCGGGACTGTTAACGGCAGCGGCTGCTTTAGCCGCCCAAAGCTATGCTGAGATTCACAGCGTCAAGATAGAGTTTGGTGTCGGGATTGCCAATTGGGAGGCTTATCGAGCCACCATCCGCGAAGATATCGCCCATATGCCAGGTTATAACGTTGAGCGTGCCAGGGCGATGACCGATGGGGAAGTAGAAGCGCTCTTAGACCAAACCAATGGGATTCTGAGCTTGGAGAATATGGAACATGCCGACGATATCATGCTGGAGTTAGGGGGGATTTGTCCGCGCGATCGCGTCACAGTAGGCGGCGTCGTAGATACTCGCAATCCCAAAAAACCCAAGAGCACCAACGTCAAGGTCACGGGGCGCACCTTCGAGGGCAAAATTTCTACCCATACCTTCACCCTGGGAGATGAAACCAGCATGGCAGCCAACGTCACAGGTCCAGCTTTTGGCTATCTCAAAGCGGGCGTATCCTTGCACCGACGGGGCATTTACGGTTTATTTACCGCAGCAGAAATCATGCCCCAGTTTGTCCGCTAACCAATTTTAGATTCCAGATCGGGACTTACCCAAAGAAACCGGGTTTCTAGGAAATAGAGACAGGACTTACGCAAAGTCTCTACCTGTAGGGTGCGTTAGCTTTCTTCGTAACGCACCATCCCACCACATTTAGTGTGTGTCCCTGCGTAAGACCTGAGAGAGCTACGAAGAAACCCGGTTTTTGGCCTCATCGTCCGTAAGTCCTACAGATTTTAGATTGCAGATTTTGGATTAAAGGCTAATTCGTAATTTCAATCTCAAATCCAAAATCTAAAATCTAAAATCTCTCATGCCGGTGGGCTTTCGATAGACAAAATTTCTGGAACTTCTTCCTCAACTACCGAGTTTAGGGTTTGAATCACAAACGGTAAGAAGGCTCCCTTTAGTCCCCGCTTAACTCGCTCCGGTGTTTCATCAAAAACGACAAATAAGGGATGGATATGGTCAGCTTCCTCACTCAGGATATGTTTGTAGCGGGGAGGCATTACCCACTCGTAACCTCTGTCTAACCACACCTGGGTTTGACGCCAGCGACTAAGCAAGTCGGAAAAGTCTTCTTGGGGTCGATGAATAAAGACTAAAATTTCCACCCCCGTTTTAATTTTCCATTCCGGGTCGCACATCAAGATCGCCACATCGCAGGGTAAGCTAGTGGCTTCGTGTCCGGCAGTAACCACACCGCTATGCTTGGTCGATGGTGCAGTTTGCCGCAGGCGCACGATTGGTAGCGGAATGGTAATAATGCTCTCGTCAGGTCGGCGCAGACTGGGTATTAGCTCCAAGTAGGGGCGATGCTGCTTCAACAGCAAGAGCGCCCCCTGCTGGTTGCTATACTCTGCCAGTAATGATTCGTAATGGGATGGTTTAATCGCCATTTTTCTGGTTGGGACTCCGATACTTCTATTGTATTCAGGCCACTCACACTGACATAAATTTGTAATGACTAGCCGATACCCTCAAATACCGCAAACATCGGTAGATACATCGACAGCAAAATCGCACCCACCATCACCGCGATTACTACCATCATCAGCGGTTCCAGAATGCTTGTAAGCGCTTTAACCGCTTGCTCTACTTCATCTTCATAGAAATCGGCAACTTTCATCAGCATTTTGTCGATTTCACCCGTTTCTTCGCCAATGCTGATCATTTGAATTGCCAGGATAGGAAATACATTTTCTCTTTGCAAGGCAATGCTGATCATGCCCCCAGTTTGGATTTCTTTCCTAGCCGATTCAATCCCATTGGCAATGACTTGGTTACCCGCCGTATCTCTCACAATTTCCAAAGAAGTTAGAATTGGCACGCCGGAACGGGTCAAAGTACCAAAGGTGCGGCAGAAACGAGCCACAGCAGTTTTTTCAACAATATCACCGAAAATAGGCGCTTTGAGGAAAAATTTGTCCATTGTTAAGCGACCTGGTGGGGTGTTGTACCACTGCTTGTAAGCAATGCTAGCTCCAAATAGGGCAGCTACAAACAAGATAATGTTGTAATTTGTTTTTGGAGGAGGTAGCGTTGGGCCGCGCAAAAATTCACTGATACCTAGCATCATTTTAGTGAATGCTGGCAGATCCATGCCAATATCCTCGAAAATCTTGGCAAAGGTTGGCAATAGAAACGTCGTCATCCCGATAAAGATGATGACAGCCAATGAGCCAACCGCAACTGGGTAAGACATTGCAGACTTAACCTGGTTTTGCAGTCTGGCTGCATCCTCGAGCAATTTCGCGATCCGGTTCAAGACTTCATCGAGAACCCCACCGACTTCCCCCGCCTCTACCATTGCAGTGTAGAGTTGATCGAAGCACTGAGGATGTTTGCGCATTGCCTCAGCAAGGCTAATTCCCTCATTCACATCAGCGCTAATTGCGCTGAGAGCTTTTTTCATCTTCGGATTGCTGTTTTGCTCGGTTAATACACCCAAGGCTCTCACCAACGCCACGCCTGCATTAACCATCGCAGCAAATTGGCGAGAGAAGATAGCTTTATCCTTGACTGTCACGCTCGCCATCGCGCTCTGGAAGTCAAAGTCAAGGCTAAAACCTTTTGCTTCCTTGAGGTCGTTAACGCTTACATATTGTTCTCGCAGTTTGGTTCGCGCCTCTCTGAGCGATTCTGCGACAACTTTTTCTTTTTTAGTCTTTCCTTGAGCATCTCGAACTTGGGCAACAAAGGTAGGCATAGCTCATACAGAAGATAAAAATCTGTTTGTTAGTTGTTGTTAATCGGCTACTGCTGGTAGAGTGCGATCGCCTTGCACACGATTAACTTATCCTCAACCGCAGCCCCTGGCTGTTCTTCTCGGTTCATACCTATTTTGGCTCAATTTTTCCAATTTTCCCAATCTTATGGTATAATCCCCATTCTTTCGACTTTGGTTCGTCAAGCAATTTCCAGCAGGGATAGCGATCGCACTTAAATTCTATTGCTGAAAGTCCCTTTTAAAGGGACTTTCAGCTATGGTGCAGGCTTCTGACTTAGTGAGCGCCCGCCCCTACTTTGGCTCCCGCCGGAGCCGAGCCGATCAAACGTTGCAATTCATCCGGTTTCGATGACTTGCTCATCGCCGCCTCATAGCTGATATTTCCAGCTTTGTAATGTTTTGCTAGAGCCGATTCCATCGTCTGCATCCCCAAATTCGCCCCAGTTTGAATCGCCGAGTAAATTTGAGCGGTTTTACCTTCCCGGATCAGGTTGGAAATAGCTGGCGTCACCACCATGATTTCTTGAACCATCACCCGACCGTACTCGCCTGGTTTTGGATTTTTCTTGGGTACTAAGTTTTGGCTGAATACTGCCAGCAGCGAGTTAGACAACATCGCTCGGATTTGGGGTTGTTGAATCGGGGGGAACACATCCAGCATCCGGTCAATCGTTTGAGCGGCGGAGTTGGTGTGCAGCGTTCCGAATACCAAGTGACCCGTTTCTGCGGCAGAAATCGCCAAACCAATCGTTTCCAAGTCCCGCATTTCCCCCACCAGAATCACGTCTGGGTCTTCCCGCAACGCCGCCTTTAGAGCATTGGCGAAACTCTTGGTATCTTCACCTTTTTGACGTTGGTGAACCAAGCTTTTAATGTTGGGAAAAACATATTCAATCGGGTCTTCTACTGTCAGAATGTGTTCGGCGCGCGTCCGGTTGATCAAGTCGATCATCGCCGCCATCGTGGTTGTTTTACCAGACCCGGTTTGTCCTGTCACCAGTACCATGCCGCGAGGTCTTTCAGTCATTTCCCGGACGACATCAGGCAAACCCAAATTGTCGAAGTTGGGAATTTTAGACGCCAAAGCTCGCAAGCAAGACGCCCAAGCGCCCCGTTCCCGGTAGACGTTCACCCGGAAGCGAGCCAATCCTTTAACACCATAAGCGCAGTCTAGCTCCCAGTTTTGCTCCAAATCTTTGCGCTGGGAGTTATTTAACATACTGAAAATTAATCGCTGACACTCTTCTGCCGTCAGCGGTTCATCAGTTGCCGGAGCCAGCTTACCGCTGACGCGGAAGTAGACCGGAGCGCCTGCTTGGATGTGCATATCTGAGCCACCCCGCTCGATTAATTGCTCCATCAGGTCTTCAATCATCATTTCCATTGCCATAAAGCTGTCTCCTTGTCACGTTAATTGATAGATTGCACTTGCTTGTTGGTTTTTTGTTGAAAGTAATTGCTAATTGCTAATTGCTAATTGCTAATTGGTATGGATACCAGGCGATTTTTTGCCACTTACCTATTAACCATTAGCTATTAGCCATTAGCCATTAGCCATTAGCCATCACCGGACTTACTCTTGGAAACGAGGTGTCATACAGTAGGGGCACTCTAGCCACTCTTGCTGCAATCCGGCATCGCAAGTGCGACAGGTGAGGGCAGTTTTGCGCTTAGCTTTCAGTTCCGCTTCCAAACCAGAGTCGGTAAAGGTTACCCGCTCAACTTCTTCTAGAGTGGTACGTCCCTCACGCACCAAGTTTAAGCTGTAGGCTAGCAAAGTGATCATGCCTTCTTCTACGGCTGCTTCCTTGATGCGTTCTGTCGGAGCGCCTTCGTTGATTAAAGTTTGCAGGCGTTCTGTATTTTTTAATACTTCATACACCCCTACGCGACCTTTGTAGCCAGCTCCGTTGCAGGTTTTGCAAAGGTTTTTGTTGTTAGTCCTTTCCGCTGGAGGAATGGTATTGGCTTTGTATAAAGTGATATCGGCATCGCCGGAAGCAGTTAAACCAAACCTCGCGAGTTCTTCCCGTGTGGGCGTGTAGGGAATGCGACAGTCGGGGCAAACGCGGCGCATCAAGCGTTGAGCTAATACGCCCAGCAGTGCGCCGGACACCATGAAAGGTTCTACGCCCATTTCGTCTAAACGAGCGATCGCACCTGCCGCATCATTAGTATGGAGCGTGGTCAACACCAAGTGACCCGTTAGTGCTGCTTCAATTGCTGTTTTTGCCGTTTCTTTGTCCCGCGTTTCACCCACCAGAATCACGTCTGGGTCTTGTCGCAGAAACGCCCGCAGAATTTTGGCAAAATCCAATCCTTTCTCCCGAATCACCTGACATTGGGTAATCCCGCCCAAGGTGTATTCGATCGGGTCTTCCGCCGTGCTGATATTCACCCCCGGATCGTTTCTTTCTGCCAGCACCGAGTACAAGGTAGTTGACTTACCAGACCCAGTTGGTCCCGTCACCAAAATCAGCCCGAAGGGACGGCTAGCCATTTCTCTGACCAACTGTAAGGATTCTTCATTGCTAATTAATTTATCCAATCCCAACTGAGTCGCCGAGTTATCCAAAATCCGCAGTACCACCTTTTCCCCGTAGCGGCTGGGTAAGGTGCTGACGCGGAAGTCCACTTTGCGACCTTCAAACATCCGGCGGATCCGACCGTCTTGTGCTTGTCGCCGTTCGGCAATATCCAGATCGGAAATCACTTTAAAACGGGCGGTCACCGCTGGAATAATCTGCTTGGGCAGGGGATCGAATGCTTGTTGCAGTACCCCATCTCTGCGGAAACGAACCCGCAAGTATTCTTCTTGAGGTTCGATGTGAATGTCGGAAGCTTTCTCTTGCAGCGCTTTGAGCAGGATTTTATTCACCAGGTTGATGATGGGAGCGTCATTTTCTCCACCTTTGTGATCCAAATCTACGTCATCCGACACTTCCTCCAGATTTGGTACATCTAAACCCTCAATAATACTGCTAACGTCTGTTTGCGCTGCTATTTCCTTTTTCTTTTCTTTATCGGTTAACTCGTTCAGGTAATCGTTAATCAACTGCTGATAATCGTCGATGGTAATCACCATCCGCTGTAACTCAATCCCTTGAGGCCGCAGAATCCGGTTCAAATCGTCCAGCGCTTGCAGGTTATCAGGGTTGACCATTGCCACCAAAACACTTGGCGGCTGAGTTTCGTTTTTCGATAGCGGTACTAAATTATACCTGCGACAGATATCAACTGGAATCAGGGTTTCAATTAGCTCGTTAACTTGCTCTGTTGGTATCTGACTGATTTCTGGATCTAGCGACTCAACCCCGTAAAGGACTTTGAGTTCAAACAGCTGTTGTTTCTTGTACTGGCGCAACAACTCTGGCGGCAGCTGTCGTCCCGTGAGCGACTCCAGAACTTCCGTCAGCGGTCTGCCAGATTTGCGACTTTCAATGATAGCTTGATGCATCTGGTCAGGATTGACATAGCCAGACGCCACCACCTTATTGCCAAAGGGAGAGAAATTAAGGGCAATCAGAGCGTTACTGCGTCGGGGTGATGAGGATTGAGTCATAGCTGAAACAGAAAGTCTCCTAAATTAAAGTATTCCCAAAAGTTTTTGGCAAAATAGCAAGGGATAGCAAGAGCTGGTGTGAAATGGAAGCTGGTGTGTCAAGCTTTCATGACTGCCCAATTACCGCTTCCCACTACAGCCGACCTGACAAGGCTTCGAGACTTACCTTAAAGGTGTAATATAGGGAAACCCAGACAGATGACAGATGTATTTCCGCATCATAGCCTGTATAAACCCGTAACAGCGGGCTATGGCAATACATTTTATCCGGTTGGGACTTCAGATCCCAGCCTCTGCCAAGAGACTTACGCCTATTGGGTATTAAGATTATATTGTTAATTACGCCAAAAGGTAGAAGCATAGCTTGGTTGTTTGCGCTAGCTCAATTCTACAAAACCAGATAGCCTTTGCAGCTGACCATCCTCACCCTTCTCTGGGTCGGTTGACTGCAAGAGGATTCCAGTACCCCAGATAGCTGCTGCAATTTAATTTCATCAACTAACTTGCCGCTTCTGTAAGTTTCTAACTGCTTGATGCAAGCTCACCAAATCTGGAGCGATTCGTTCGCTGAGCGTCTATATTCAACCGCTTTGTTGCTAGTATCCAATCCCATCAAGCTGGTAAAATTATTTTATAGAGCAGAAAAAATTCAGATCTACGCCCAATCAAACATTTGTTTTCTCTCAAGCGTTTTTTTGTGCCCAAAGCAGCAATCAAACTTTCCCTGGTGACCTCTATTGCTGCAATCAAAGCGTCTAGGTCGATCCTATTGACTTACGATTGACTAGCAGCTTCTAATCATTCAATTATGAACGGGACTTACGCAAATCACCTTTGTTTCTAGGAAAAATCGTTGGTTTGGCAAGGAGAGATTTACCAAGAAACAAAGGTGATGGCCTCGAGCTGCGTCAATCGCGATAGTAAAAAACCGCTGTCTTGCTAAAGCTTTCTATGGTGGTTAGATCGTTTTGTCCTCAAATTTGGCAAAAAGGTTGTCCCCATTACTGCTCAAAACATATCTCAAGAGTAAAGTAACTATGGTAAAATAGTGCAAAAAGGCTTAGATGTCGGTACCCATGTATCGAATTGTGGATGCGTCATGCATCGGGTTGTAAAGGCGGTAATTAACGCAAGTTGCTAGTTACAAATATTGTCGCTTCGATCCCCCCTAACCCCCCTTCACAAGGGGGGACCCGATTCAAAGTCCCCCTTTTTAACGGGGATGCGAGGGGGATCGAAAACGCTTAACCTCATAACTAGCAACTTGAGTTAATTAATATTCCCAAAAGGGCAAAATATAGGGATGGGCAATCCCAAAGTAACGGTTGCGGTGTGGGAAAATATACTCGGTCAGGGGGAAAATATGCTAAGGGAAGTTGGGACTAGCGAGACAAATCCGCATGTTAGTCAAAGCGATCGCACCCTCTAGGAGCAAAATTAGACCTGGTGCGATCGCAGATTTTCCCCTACTCTGGGCAAGCTGGCACGCTATGATGACGAGTGAATAGGCAAATAGAGATTTCGCGAGTGCCCAAGCGGGTAGACTAAAAGGTAGGGAGTGAGAACCAACCCCATCGTCCGTGGAGTTAAAGTCTCGACCGATAACTAACCCGCCGGAAACGGGATTGGGAACAGGTAGGAACTCCAAAACCAGGGAAAATTAACCCAAATCTCCGGCTTGGATAGCGCGCGGTAGCAGTCTCTAGAGGGAAAAAAGCAGACGATGATTGACGAAGCTAACCAGACAAATAACACTCAAAACCCAACAACCGA
>DNGG01000446.1:0-3816 GCA_003486675.1 Cyanobacteria bacterium UBA11372 | reverse complement strand
AACACTCAAAACCCAACAACCGAGGTTCCAGAGGCAATGGCAAGCGCCACCAGCGCCGATGGGGTAGAATTACAAGCGGCGACCGAGTCGGAATCCCCAGTGGCAACGGCTGAAGCAGTTACGGGGACTGAAGTAGAAGCAGAAACCGACCAAAGCGCAGCACAAGAGCAAATGGCATTAACCATAGCGGCATTAAAGCAGCAAGTTGAAAGTTTGAAAGCTCAGGTAGAAGATCGCACGAGCCAATACATGCGAATTGCGGCAGATTTCGATAATTTCCGCAAGCGCACGGCAAAAGAGAAGGAAGAATTAGAACAGCAGGCAAAGTGCGCCACGATTTTGGAAATACTGCCGGTAGTAGATAATTTTGAGCGGGCGCGAGGTCAGCTTAAACCCCAAACCGATGGGGAAATGACAATTCATAAAAGCTACCAAAGCGTTTACAAGCAATTGGTAGACTGCCTCAAGCGCTTGGGAGTGTCGCCGATGCGCCCGAAGGGTAAAGAATTTGACCCCAACCTCCACGATGCAGTGATGCGAGAACCAACCGACGAATATCCCGAAGGCACCGTGACAGATGAATTGATGCCCGGTTACTTCCTGGGAGAAAAGGTTCTGCGCCACGCAATGGTCAAAGTTGCTGCGGCAAATGAGGGCGTGGTAACCTCAGAGGAAAATCAGCCAGAATAACCACGATCGCATCAAGGGAAAAGGCGATTGGGAATTGTAAATTAAGATCCGCGCATCGAAACGAAAACCCTCAACAAAATCATCCACAACACTGCGGCGATCTATGGGAAAAGTCATTGGCATCGACCTGGGCACGACGAATAGTTGTGTAGCCGTTTTAGAAGGCGGTCAACCAATTGTTATACCAAACTCGGAAGGAGGGCGGACGACGCCCAGCATCGTCGGATTTGGCAAAGCGGGCGATCGCTTGGTAGGTCAACTAGCAAAGCGGCAAGCGGTTACCAATGCAGAAAATACCGTATACAGCATCAAGCGGTTTATCGGTCGTCGCTGGGATGATACGGTAGAAGAGCGATCGCGCGTTCCCTACAACTGCATTAAAGGCAAAGACGATACCGTCGATGTCCAAGTCCGAGGACGGACTTACTCGCCCCAAGAAGTATCGGCGATGATCCTGCAAAAACTCAAGCAGGATGCCGAAAACTTTTTGGGCGAAACTGTCGCTCAAGCCGTGATTACAGTGCCTGCCTACTTCACCGATGCCCAACGGCAGGCAACTAAAGACGCAGGCACCATCGCCGGACTAGAAGTGCTGCGGATCATCAACGAACCCACCGCAGCCGCCCTCTCCTACGGGTTAGATAAACAACACGAAGACCAAACGGTTCTGGTGTTTGACCTGGGAGGGGGAACCTTCGATGTCTCCATCTTACAGTTGGGGGATGGGGTGTTTGAAGTTAAGGCCACTTCCGGCAACAACCACCTAGGCGGCGACGACTTCGATAACTGCCTGGTGCAGTGGATGATGGACAACTTCAAGGAATCTGAAGGCATCGACCTATCAACCGATAAAATGGCAATCCAACGCCTGCGGGAAGCAGCGGAAAAAGCCAAAATCGAACTGTCGAGCATGGTCAACACCTCGATTAACTTGCCGTTTATCACGGCAGACGAGACAGGACCAAAACACCTGGAAATGAGCCTATCGAGGTCTAAGTTTGAAGAATTGGTGGCGCATTTGGTGGAAAGTACCATCGAACCAGTCACCCAAGCGCTCAAAGACGCCGATATGAAGCCAGATCAGATCGACCGGATTATCCTGGTGGGCGGTTCAACCCGCATCCCCGCAGTCCAAGAAGGAATTCGGCAATTTTTCGGCGGCAAAGCTCCCGATCGATCGGTCAATCCCGACGAGGCTGTAGCGTTGGGAGCAGCGATTCAAGGCGGGGTGCTGGGTGGAGAAGTAAAAGATTTACTTTTGTTAGACGTAACGCCCCTGTCCTTGGGCATCGAAACTTTGGGAGAAGTATTCACCAAAATTATCGATCGCAACACCACGATTCCCACCAGCAAGGCACAAATATTTTCCACCGCCACCGACGGTCAAACTTCAGTAGAAATCCACGTCTTGCAAGGCGAGCGGGCGCTGGTGAAAGATAATAAAAGTTTGGGCCGCTTCCTGCTGGCAGGAATTCCCCCCGCGCCGCGCGGCGTGCCGCAAATCGAAGTGGCTTTCGAGATCGATGTCAATGGCATCCTCAAAGTGGCGGCAAGAGATAAAGGCACCGGCAGAGAGCAAAGCATCCGGATCACGAATACAGGCGGCTTAACGGCGGCAGAAATCGAACGGATGCGCCAAGAAGCTGAAATATTTGCCGAGGAAGATATCAGGCGCAGGCAAGTAATCGAACTCAAAAATCAAGCCGATAGCCTATTCTATAGCTATGAGACTACGCTGAAAGAGAACGGTGAATACATCAGCGCCGAGTTGAAGGCCGAAGCACAGGCAAAGGCAGAAGAACTGCGAGCCGCGATCGCTAACCCGCGAATCGGGATAGATGATATGCGGCAGCAAATCGAAAACTTCCAGCAAACCCTGTTTGTCATCGGTGCCGCCGTGTATCAGCAAGCAAACCGCACTCGGGATGAATACTCAGACTCGGCTGAGACGGTAGCAGCACCCCCGCCAGGGGAGTATATAAAATCAACCCCTGATGAAGAAGACGATTTCAATTTCGATCTGGAAGACAATACGGTCAGTGCTGACTACGAAGCCGTAGACTAGCAAAACGCGATCGCCAGTCCTATATAGTTTAAATTCCCCAGCAAAGAGCGCTCTATGCCCCGCGATTACTATGACATCCTCGGCGTTAATCGATCCGCCGATAAAGAAGAAATTAAACGCGCCTATCGCCGCCTCGCTCGGAAATACCACCCCGACGTGAATAAGGAACCGGGCGCAGAGGAGCGCTTTAAAGAAATTAACCGCGCTTACGAAGTCCTCTCCGAACCAGAAACCCGCGCCCGCTACGATCGCTTTGGCGAAGCGGGCGTCTCCAGTGCCGCCGCCAGTGGATTCCAAGATTTAGGCGATATAGGTGGCTTCGCCGACATCTTTGAAAGCTTCTTTAGCGGCTTTGGCGGTATGGGAACTCAAACCACCGCTGGGCGGCGACGCAGCGGTCCAGCCCGCGGCGACGATTTGCGCCTCGATCTAAAGCTGGAATTCCGCGAAGCCGTATTTGGCGGCGAAAAAGAAATCCGCATCAGCCATTTAGAAACCTGCGAAGTGTGCAGCGGCACCGGCGCTAAACCGGGAACTCGCCCTCGCACTTGCTCGAGTTGTAGCGGTTCGGGTCAAGTTCGCCGCGTCACCCGCACCCCCTTTGGCAGCTTTACCCAGGTTTCCGTATGTCCCACCTGCAACGGCACCGGGCAGGTAATCGAAGACAAGTGCGAAGCTTGCGAGGGTAAAGGGCAAAAGCAAGTCACCAAAAAACTTAAAATCACGATTCCCGCCGGAGTCGATGACGGCACCCGCTTGCGCGTCGCCAGTGAAGGAGATACCGGACAGCGGGGTGGCCCACCGGGGGATTTATACGTATACTTGTTCGTGAATGCCGATCCCGAGTTTCAGCGGGATGGCATCAATGTCCTGTCGGAAATTCAGATCAGTTACTTGCAAGCAATTTTAGGTTGTCGCCTGCAAGTGAACACGGTTGATGGGCCGGAAGAACTAACGATTCCCCCCGGCACCCAGCCGAATACGGTGCTGAAGCTGGAAAATCGCGGCGTGCCTCGTTTGGGCAATCCAGTCAGTCGCGGCGACCACCTGATTACCGTGGG
>DNGG01000115.1:2767-14451 GCA_003486675.1 Cyanobacteria bacterium UBA11372 | reverse complement strand
CTTTAGACCCATTTTCTCGGTAATCGATGGGGTCGCCGCTACCATAAGTAACTTTAGCAAAGTAAGTTCCGGCTGAAAAGGCTTGCCGATTAATGGCGCTATCTGTATTTGTTGTGCCATCGTGAAAGGTGCTGGCAACAATTTGGTCGCCGTTATCGAAAATAGAGTTATTATTGGTATCTTTATACACCGATACAGCCGCCTGAACCCCGGTTGGGAGTCCCGTAAGTGCGAGATTGAAGTTTCTCTTGCTACCTAAGCTGAATTGGTATATGTCGGTGCGATCGCTACTACTTACCTCTTCTTCACGAGAAATGGGGGTGCTACTCAACACCCCAAGATTAAAAGTTGCCATGTCTTCTTTCCTTTGCGAGTTTATAACTTGGTGAATTGGCGCTCTGGCGCCAAATAAAACAAATAGCACCCCTATTCAGTTGTGGCTTTTTATTTGAAAAATGAAGAAAAAAGCTACAAATTTTTACATGAATTTTTGCCAAAAAAGTCCCTCTACAAGCAAGCTCAGCCGCCCGGAGTTGCGACTATTGGGGACTCTATAATTTGATCTAAAAAGCTTATCTTACGGGTATTGTAGAGACGTTACATGTAACGTCTCTACAATCCGGAAATTGATTTGCGGGCGGGTTATCAAACTGAGGGAAATTCCCGGCAAGATATCAAACTTAATATTTGCGCTCTTGCGGCTCAAACATCGTAATCGCCACGGGTAAATATTGCAAATCAATCCCCGCAGGCGAATAATACGCCATCGTATGCTTGAGGAAATTGCTATCATCCCGTTCGGGATAATCTTCGCGACAATGCGCC
The DNA here is from genome assembly GCA_003486675.1 of Cyanobacteria bacterium UBA11372. GTDB lineage: Bacteria > Cyanobacteriota > Cyanobacteriia > Cyanobacteriales > Aerosakkonemataceae > Microseira. Next base: position 13,626 of record DNGG01000115.1, on the reverse strand, counting down.
CCCCGACTTTCGGTACGATTGAGCGCAGATGCAATAATTAACTGTCCGACAACCATCAAATTTCGCAGTTCCAAGGCTTCGATAATTTCGGTGTTCCACAGTTTACTTTGATCGTCCAAGTAAATCTGCTGATATTGCTCTTGTAACTGTTGCAACTCATTTAACCCTTCGCGCAAACTCGCCTCGGTGCGAAATACGCCGCAGTGCTGGGTCATACTGTCTTGGAACGCTTGTCGCAGTTGATTTATCCGCTGGGTTCCCTTCTGGTCGAATAGGGATTGTATTTGTTGTTGCGCTTCTCTCAGGTAGCGTTGTTCGTCGATATCTGGAAGCTTGCGATTCTGGACGAATTGTGCTATAGCTGCGCCCGTGCGTTTTCCATACACAACGCATTCCAGGAGCGAATTACTTCCCAATCTATTAGCGCCGTGAACGGAGACGCAGGCAGATTCTCCGGCGGCGAAGAAGGCATCGACTAAGCCTTCTGGACTGCTGCGGACTTGCCCGTCTGTATTGGTGGGAATGCCGCCCATCGAATAGTGAACCGTGGGGCGCACGGGGATGGGTTCGTTTACGGCATCGATGCCCAGGAGGCGGTGAGCTTCATCCCAGCAGAAGGGAATGCGACTCATGATTTTTTCCTTGCCCATGTGGCGCAAGTCTAGGTAGACAAAGGGGCCGCCTGCACTGCCGTCGGGATTTATACCGCGTCCGGCGCGTAGTTCCCTGGCGATCGCTCTCGATGTAATATCGCGGGGAGCCAGTTCCATGCGACTGGGGGCGTAGGTGGACATGAAGCGAGATCCTTCACTATTAATCAAATACGCTCCTTCTCCCCGCACCGCCTCGGAAATCAGCACCCCTACCGGATACAACCCGGTGGGGTGAAACTGCACAAATTCCATATCTTCCAACGGCACGCCCGCTAACGCTGACATCGCCAGACCATCGCCCGTCGAAGCATAATCATTCGAGGTTGTATTGTAAACCCGTCCATAACCCCCGGTAGCAAACATTACCGCTTTGGCGCGCAGGATTTGCATCTGCCCGTCCTGGATGCGGTACATCACCACACCCTTCGCCTGACCTTCTTCCAAAATCAGGCGCATCACATACCATTCGTCGTAGATACGAACGCCGTAACGTCGCAGATTATTCACCAATTCGTGCAAAATGGCGTGACCAGTTTTATCCGCCGCGTAACAAGTGCGCCGGTGGGAATGTCCGCCAAAGGCACGCTGGGCAATTCTGCCATCTTCTAGGCGAGAGAACAACACGCCCATGTGTTCTAAATCAATCACGACACCGGGTGCTTCCTGAGTCAGGATGGCTACCGCATCCTGATCTGCCAAATAGTCGGAACCTTTGACAGTATCGAATGCATGAGCTTCCCAGGTATCTTCCAAATCGACATTGTTCAGCGTCGCCGCCATCCCTCCTTGAGCGGCGACGGAGTGGGAACGAATTGGATGGGTTTTGGCAACGACGGCTACGTTTAGCCTATAGTCGGTGCGGGCAATTTCCACCGCAGCGCGACACCCAGCCAATCCACCGCCAACAATAATAACGTCGTGTTCCAGCATGTCCGTTCTATAAAAATCCTTGCCAATCTATGGTGACTCAAAAAAAAGTCCCTACCCAAGGGCAGGGAAATTTTGCAGGGCGAATTTTAGATCTCCAATCTAAAATCTAAAATCTAAAATCTAAAATCCTGGCATTCCCTCAAGTTGCCCTGGCTTCTTGGTTAGGCACGTTAACGGGACTGGTGCGAGTGCTTTTATTGGCATCCAGGGGGAGAAACTCAATGTGATTGAGCAGAGTGGTAACGAAAGCAAATAGCAAGAAAGGTAGCGATACTACCACAATTAACCCTACTGTCATGATGGCGTAGATCTGACGGGTGCTACTCCACAAGGCAAGTGCCGAGGCAAGACTGGCGAAAATAACGATTAACCAAACGATGATTTGACCGTAGATATCCCCAAAGGTGAGGGTGCAAACCATGCGATACTTTTGAATTTTATCCATGATAACTCTATCGCTCAACAGAACCTATAAGTTTCTAGGGTAATGGTCTGAACTGGGTTTGGCTAATTTTTCCATATTTTTTTAAAAGGTTGCAATAAAGCTTAACAATTCCGTGGATTTTGAGGGAGAGCGAATGGTTCTGGGAGTGAATCAGCCTTCGCTCTCTATCGCTGGGTAGAGGTTTTGCTGATGGTTAATCGGTAACGGTGAAGGTGAGCTTGGGAAGAAAATATAAAAATAGCTGATTTGGAATGGTTTTTGCCTTAAAATAAATAGTTTGGAATCCCAGCAATAGGCTGATTCGCCGTTGCTAAAAAACTGATATTTTTTGTCAACTAAATGGGGAATTTTTTTTCTAGTTCCAGAGGCAAAGAAGGGATGAGTTGCTGCAAGTCGTTCAAACACTTGGCGGTGACGACGCGATCGCGTCCCAAAGCCTTAGCACGGTATAGCGCCACATCCGCGACTTGAATCAGTTCCGCGTCAGTAGTAGCGTGTTCTGGAAAACAAGCCACTCCCAGCGAGATGGTAATGCCACCCAGGGGCTGATGCAAATATTCTAATTTCAGGTGCTTGATGCCATCGCGCAGTTGTTCGGCTCGCTGTTTGGTATCTTCCAGATCGGTTTCTGGCAAAATCAGCATAAACTCTTCGCCCCCGTAGCGACAGGCAATATCAGAGTTAAAAATATTTTGTTGCAAAAACCGTCCGACTTCTGCCAAAACTATATCCCCGGCGTCGTGACCAAAAGTGTCATTAAAGCGCTTAAAGTGGTCAATATCGAACATGATGACACCCAAAGCTTGTTGCTCGCGCAACGAACGATTGAGTTCCCTTTCTAGAAAGTCGCCTACGAAGCGGCGGTTAAACAAACCCGTCAGGGAATCGCGGATACACTGGTTGTGCAACAGCTCTTCAATCAAATCCCCATGTTGAGTAGCTGTCTCCAACATAATTTCCAGATCGGCTTTGTCGCGGCTGACAACTGCCAACAGCGACTGGAGTTCTGTTTGAGACGCTCTGAGTGCAGCTTCAGTTCGCTGGCGTTCGGCAATTTCAGCTTGTAGTTGTTTGTTCGACTCGTGCAGTTGTAGAGACGTGGCCTGCAACATTTCTACAATATGATCGGCATGGGCAGTGGTAGTCTCGAGCAAGATTTCCAGATCGGCCTTTTCTCGCTTTAAGGTATCCACTTCCAGGCGCAATTTTTCTATCTCCTCTAGCAGCTGTTCTCTGGATGGTTCTTCTTGCATTGGTTTGAGATTTGCGCCAATTAGAAATATACAATTATCCGGTTTTTCTATCCTTACCATACACCCAACTGAAGTCCCTAGTCCAAAAGCAGATCCAATGAAGGCATTAGCCGCTGTAAATTCTTTAACGACTTTCCCTGCCAAGGGACGTTGTTAGAGCCAAGGACTACCATATGAATATTTCCTTTTTGACGCACCTTAATCACAAACTTTGACAGAACGTTTATTCCCGAACTGTTGAGAAAATCAAGTTCTCGCAAATTAAGAGTAATAGTTGACGGCTGAGTGTCAGCTACTTCGTTAAGTAACTCGACGATTGGATCGTACTCTTCCATGCCACTCAGCCGCAGAGAGCCGTTAAAGATTGCTGTTTGAGTTAGTTTGTCGTAGTAGATGCTGTAATTTTCTGTTCTAATCTCCATTAGCCTCAAGCCTTGTATTTTGAATTTGAGGTTGGCAGTCTTTCCTACTCGGAGGAAACTGCTCTGCTAGGTAGCTTACACCCAGGCGCAACGGATGTGCTTGGGAAAGGTCAAACCCACGCCTGAAAGTTAATATGTGATGTAGACGAGGGTGTTATTTCAAATCCACGCATCCGCTTTTGAGGTGGGTGTGTTAAATTTTTAACTGCACCATTGTAGTCACGGCGATCGTTAAAGGATCTGTTTGGACAGTCTCGAACTTCCAGCCTAGTTTAGCCTGATAATCATTGACCATTGTCAGCAAGCCTAAACCGGATTCGCCGTCGCTAGGCTCTTCCAGTCTACGAATAAACAAATCGTTGGGATCGTTGAGGGTTAAGTCCTCGATAAATGTCTGCAACTTCTCTACTTGTTGAGAACTGATGCTGTTAGTCACCCAGAACACCATGTTGTTACTCTTCAAATTCAGTTGAATCGTGACGGGGTATTGGGAGCTTTCGTCGCTAAACTTCATCGCATTTTCTAATAATTCGTTGGCGATAAAGCTAACGGCGCTCTTGACCTCGGCTTTCATGCTAATTCCTTTGTCAGGAGCTGGGTCACCGGGAAAGAAAGTCGTAAAATAGTCGGCGATAAAATCAGCCGATAAACCATTATTTCTCCAGCGCTGCTTGAGGGGGATGGAACTGGGAGAAAACCCGATAATTAAGTATTCCTCGCTGGTGGGGATATCTGCAATGAAGTCTCCAAAAATTTGATTCATAGCTATTTGATCGGGGGGATTTGAGATGGGAAATAGTTGAGGGGTTAGATTAACCATTAGGGGTTACCTATTTTTGCTTGAACACCAGCAAGGTAATATCATCGTAGACGGTTTGGTCGCCGATATGTTGCCGCAAGTCTGCGATCGCTGCTTGTCTGATCTCCGCTGCGGAGCGTTGCCGGTTGCGGCGAGTTACTTCACATAGTCTATCTAATCCGTATTGCACTCCATTAATATCTTCTGCTTCTGTAATACCATCGGTGTACAACACCACGACATCTCCTGAGTTTAACTGTATATCTGCGTAGGCGACGAAATCGGCAATGTCTGAAACTATGCCGAGGGGAAAGCCCAAATCTATAGTATCAATCAGTTCTACCGAGCCGCCAGAGCGGATGACAATTAGCTGTTCGTGTTGTCCGCTTAAGCGCAGCATTCCCCCTTGATAGTCTAGTAAGGCGAAGGTAAGATTTTTATCGCAATTCATTCGCTGTAAGTTGTCGTAAATCGTGCGGTTGAGAACTTTCAAGAATTTAACCGGATCGGTTTCGTTGTTGGCAAGCAGCGTCCGCACGGCGGTTTGCACCATGATTGCTAATACGCCGCTTTCCAAACCGTGTCCCGTCACGTCGCCAATGCCGATTTTGATGCGATCGCTTTGTTGCATAATGTCGTAGTAGTCTCCCCCTACTTCCGCTGCGGGTTCGGAAAAGCCTGCAATTTCTAACTCGGGAATTTGATCTAGTTCTGCCTCTTTTGGTAAAATCATTTGTTGCAGTTTACGCGCTACTTCTAATTCGGCGCTTAAGCGGATATTTTCAGCTCTTAGTCGGTGGTTGAGCGCCGAAATTTCCGCATTTGCTGGCGCCAGTTGAGCGGTGCGCTCTTGGACTTTTTGTTTGCCAGCATAGGAGCGGCGAGCTTGCAGGTTTCATAGCCAAGCTTGTAATTCCCAAAAAGAGTTTCTATACGGGCTATTTCTACTAAAGATTCGCAAATATCTGGAGAATTTTTAGCATTAGTATATGCTTGAAGAATCTGTTCGATATTTAGTTGTTCGCGATCGCAGTCCATTAATTGACTAATGCAGTTACGTCTAATTTTAGCTTGCCCTAGTTCTAAAAGAACATATTTCTCACAATAATCATGTCATTGCTTGCAGCTTTCAAATACCTCGTTACAGTCGGAACTTTGTTGGATTGTAGAGACGTTACTATTGAATTGGCACTTTCATAAATTTTTTTCTGCATAATTCGATGCCCCTGGTCGTTTTAGAATCAAATTTCATATTTGAATAATTCTATAAATATTTATCAATTATTTTCCCGTTCATTGGTTACCAATTCTGTTACTTGTAGTGGAACATGGACGATCAACTATACAGGCTGGAACAATCACCTTTAGTTATTAGCGATTAGCCCTTACCTATTGGTTGATTTATCAACAATTGTATATCCAGTCAGTATTGCTCCCCATAGATAATTTTTGCTGGGGTAATTTATCGGTAGACAACAGTATTAAATTTTTTTATGTTCCGTAAATTTGCTGATTTGATTAGTGAATACAGGGATTGATTAAAATGGCGTTGAGAGCGCAAGCAAACGGGTGGTTACAGGCGATCGCTTCCAGTATTCCCTATTTCTGCTTGAAAATTACCAAAGTGATATCATCGTAAATTTTTTGCGTGCCGATATGCCGCCGCAGATCGTCAATTACGGCTTGCCTAATTTCACGGGCAGGTTTTTGCCAGTTGCGGCTAACTACCTGGCACAGCCGTTCTAGTCCGTATTGCACGCCGAGAGTATTCACTGCTTCTGTAATCCCATCGGTGTAAAGCACTACCACGTCTCCCGGCTCCAACTCCACGTCGGCAAAGGAGACAAAATCGCCAATATCTTCTTCCAAACCGATGGGAAAGCCCAAATCTATCGTATCGATGCGTTCGACTCGCCCCCCAGCGCGGACTATGATTGTTTCTTCATGTTGTCCGCTTAAGCGCAGCATTCCCGCTTGATAGTCGAGCAAGGCGAGGGTGAGGTTTTTATCTGAATTCATGCGCTGCACGTTTTCGTAAACGATTTGGTTGATTACTTGCAAAAACTTTACCGGATCGGTTTCTTTACTTGCTTGTAAAGTTCGCACTGCTGTTTGTACCATAATCATCAGTACGCCGCTTTCTAAGCCGTGTCCCGTTACGTCGCCGATGCCGATTTTGATCCGACCATTTTGTTTGAGAACGTCGTAATAGTCGCCGCCAACTTCTGTTGCGGGTTCCATAAAACCGGCGATTTCTAATTGGTCGATCGATTCTAATTCGGATTGTTTGGGTAAAATCATCTGTTGCAGTTTCCGCGTCACGGCTAGTTCAGCAGACATGCGGAGGTTTTCGGCTTGCAGGCTTTCGTTGAGACGGGTGATTTCTGCGTTGGCTTCTTTTAATTCGGCGGTGCGTTCTTCGACTCGGTATTCTAGTTCGTGATTGGCTTTCTCTAGTTCGGCTTTAGCTCTTTCCCGTTCGTTGATGATGGCAGATAATATCAGGGTTGTTACCGTTACCGAACCGACGAAGGTTTGCAAAAGTAATAGGGATTCGTACAGCGTACTGCGGATAAATGAACTGACTCCGTAGACTGAACCGACAACAGCGATCGCCGCAACCAAAAAGATAGCAAATGTGGCTCCCCGTTTCCCAAACCGCAACGCTGCCCACACGAGCAAGGGAATCATTAGGTACTCTATCGGATATTTAAACCCAAAAGCGATCTTTGCGATTATCCCCAATAGCAGCAGCCAGAGTCCGAACTCTACCCATTTTGCACCGTTGAATCTCCCACGCCAGCCATCATGGAAAATTCTCGTTATAAAATTTAAGCTGGGATAAAACCAGGTGACGAAGAGCGGCGTTAGTACCAGTACCCCCGTGAGATCCCCTATCCACCAAGTCAACCAACTGTATCCAAACGCACTCCAGGGAACGTAACCGCCCAAACACAGGCTGAGGACGCCCAATGTCGGGCTTGTCGTGCAACTGAGCGCTGCTGCGGCTACAAATTTGATGATATTGTGACCTTGGTCGAATAGATTGTCTTTGCCGCACCAGCGTTGATTGAGCCAAGCTCCTGTCACCGCCTCCAATGTTCCCCCAGTTGCAACACCACATGCTACCGCAAGGGCAATCGACAACGGGTTTCCGCTTGCCAGATTGAGGATATTTGCCGCAAACGCTCCTAGCCAAATACCAAACCAAAGGCGATATCCACCTAACAACACAGCCGCTAAGGTCATACCGGATGGAGGCCATACCGACGAGGCATTGCCCTCGGAGATACTCAATAAAAACCCCAGCCTAGCCCCAAGATAGTACAGGGTAGCGATCGCTAAATTACCTAACACGAGGTTTGTTTTTCTCATCACTCTTGACTTTTCTAGGGCTAATTTCACCTAAAAAATAGGGGGATGTTTTGTAGTTTAGCGATCTGTATCGCTCAGCTCCACCTCAGACACACCCCCTGGTTATTCTTTTCAACAGATTATTCTAGTTATTTACTGTGTGTTTTTATACCCCAAATATCTGGCTACGGGACGGCGAAAAGCCAGATAGCCGACTTGTTCAAAAAGTCGGGGATCTGTGCGTCATAGCGGATTGCTTTTGTTGTGAGGGAAAGCGCGGTGTACCCGATCCGTCTACAATCCGCTGTATGTTCATACCAGAAGTGCGATCGCAACAGTTTCAGGTGTGTGGCAAAGCAACTTTGGCGATCGCAAATATCATTCGGCAGGTTTCTCATCCACAGACGAGTAGTCAGCGCAATTGATCGCTTCTTTGGTTAGGACTGTCTGAGGATGTACTGCACATTTGAGATAAAAGTTACCTGAAAAGTAGCGACAGTTCTTACAGGGAACTTGATTTGAAGGTTTGATCTTAAAACCGAGAGGATTTGGTACGTCTACCCTAATTTTTGACACCATCAAACAAACTGCTGCTACAATCGCGATCAAGCTAACGGAACTAAAGGTCAAAACTACATCATATACGCTCACCCCATTGAGTTGATTATTGCTCAGTTGGGTTTCACTTTGAGTGGTTTGGTTTAAATCAGTTTCTCTTAAAGTTGTATATTGTTTCAGGTTTTGATTTGAATACATATCTTTTACCTTGCTAACAATGATTTTGACTTCTCGCCATCGAACGCGCCCACGTTCTCTTCAAACGCCTTAAATTGGGCGAGGGAAGGTCGCTGTAGTTCGATCAAGCTTTTAGAGAGCCTTACTTATACGTGTAGCAAAATTCAAAGTTTTGTATATCTACCAAGAGGTTCAATTATAGCGGATTGCAGAAGGTGTACCTCACGCGGCTGCAAGCCGCTGGATCAATCAGGTTATACACCCAAAGAAATAGGAGCGTAATATGCATTACCGAAAATAATGGGTTTAAAGCCCCGTCCCTTCAGGACGGCTTTTTTGTGATCTGATATTTTGCGTAGGGTTATTCCACGCAAATGCTCGTCTTAGAGTTCAAGGCTAAGGGGAAGACAACTCAATATACGGCTATTGATGAGGCGATTAGAACGGCTCAATTTGTTCGCAACAAAGCTATCCGCTTTTGGATGGATAATCGAGGTGTAGGGCAAAAAGAGCTGTATCGTCTTAGCAAGACGCTCAGAGAAGAGTTTCCTTTTGCTAAAGCCTTGAATTCAAGTGCTTGCCAAGCATCTGTCGAAAGAGCTTATAGCTCCATAGCTCGGTTCTACGACAACTGCAAGAAATCTGTTTCTGGAAAGAAGGGCTATCCAAAATTTAAGAAGAATTGTCGCTCAGTCGAGTACAAAACTTCAGGCTGGAAGCTTTCTTTCACCAGGAAACAAATCACTTTCACCGATAAGAAAGGGATAGGTATACTTAAGCTAAAAGGGACGTGGGATTTAAACTTCTACCAATTAGACCAAATAAAGCGGGTTAGGTTGGTGCGTCGAGCTGATGGCTACTATGTTCAGTTTTTGGTTGATGCCGAGAACAAAGAAACACTGAAGCCAACAGGTAAAACTATCGGACTAGATGTAGGAATTAAAGAGTTCTACACCGATAGTAATGGACACACTGAGCCTAACCCTAAGTTTTATCGAGCTGGCGAAAAGCAGTTAAGATTCCGTCAACGCCGCGTTTCTCGTAAAAAGAAAGGCTCTGCCAATCGGAAGAAGGCTGTTAATAGGTTAGGGCGAGTACACCTCAAGATAAGTAGGCAACGTGAAGAACATGCTCGTAGAGTGGCACGTTGCGTAATCCAATCTAACGATTTGGTCGCCTACGAAGACTTGAGGATTAAGAACTTAGTTAAAAATCACTGTCTCGCCAAATCTATTAATGATGCTGGTTGGTATCAATTCAGAAAATGGCTGGAGTACTTTGGTGTTAAGTTTAACAGGATAACTGTTGCCGTCAATCCTGCCTATACTTCCGCTAAATGTTCTAGTTGTGGCACTCTAATTAAAAAATCTCTATCTATGAGAACCCATGCTTGTATATGCGGATTTGTCTTAGACAGAGATTGGAATGCTGCTATTAATATTCTGGAATTAGCCTTGAGTACCACAGGGCATGTGGGAACTTGGGTTTTAAACCCGAACGCTTCGGGAGATTCGACCTCTACGCTGGTTGGAGCAATCCTGTCAGGGCAAGTTGGGTCTATGAGCGAAGAATCCCCGTCTATGCAAGAGCGGGGAGTGTCAATACTACAGAGGAGAATTTGACAGGGGTCGATAAATATAGTTAGGAGTACCGGGTTTTTGAATCGATTCTTTTATGCTATCGAGGTCAATGTAGCAATCAGCGACATTGATTAAATGGTCGTTGGTCATCGATCGCAAACTGACGACTTCGACTCGGACACCTTTATAGCTAACTGCATTCACGGCGTAGGCGAGATCGCCATCGCCGCTGACTAAAACAGCTGTATCGTAAGATCCGGCTAAAGTCATCATATCAACGGCTATTTCTACATCGAGATTGGCTTTTTTGGAGCCATCGGGGAGTTGGACGAGTTCTTTGGTAACGACGCGGTAGCCGTTGCGACGCATCCATAGCAGAAAACCTTGTTGTTTTTCATTGGTGCGATCTACTCCGGTGTAGAAGAAAGAGCGTAACAGTTTAGATCCTGCTGTTAAACGCACCAGTAGTTTTGTATAATCGATTTCTATCCCAAGTTGCAAAGCAGCATAAAATAAGTTTGCCCCATCTATAAAAATAGCGACTCGACCGCGATTTAAGCGATCGCATATCGAACCTTCCCCACAACCCTCTGTCATTTCCATCTCTTCACTTCCTCTAACACTCGGTTTGGCAAGTTTGTGGCCTTGGTAAAGTCCTTGTGGCCTTACTGCGCGATCGTGACCGTTT
>DNGG01000115.1:0-2579 GCA_003486675.1 Cyanobacteria bacterium UBA11372 | reverse complement strand
TTACTGCGCGATCGTGACCGTTTTCTTTAGCAAGTGTCATTGATACCTCTCGATTTAAATTGTGCAAGTTTATTAGTAAAATCAGGATTCTATAGATCTGTACCAGCCATGCCGGAACAGATGACTATAAATGGACTAAACCCCTATCATACCAACTGTTTTGGGAAAGCGATCGCCAGAGTGTTAAGAAGCGATCGCAATTTTCTGTAACCTGGTAGCCGTAATGGTTTGACGCCTGTTTATCGATATTGAATTGTTGCTAATAAGGAAAGGGACTCCAACTGTGGCAAAGGTAAGCTCCCTTGCTCTGTTGGAGTCCCGCTTTCGGTGCAAATCTACAGCCTTCTTGGGATTAATATTGTGCAATTCACCAAAAAAGGCAGAAATTTTGATGCTTGGGGCACTAATAGCCAAGGAGAAGCTCTCTGCTGCAAAAAAGGCCAGGACTTAAGTTCATATTCCGGGTTTCTCTGCAAAATCGTTGATTTGGTGGCGATATGTCGATAAAGAAACCCGGTTTCTAGCCTCGTCGTGGGTAAGTCCTGAAGGTGTTTTTATTTGAATCCCCTGGATTTAGAGGCGGGCGAAACCCTCTTCCTTTTTCCCTGCCTCTCAACGAAAAAATTAGATTCCTCACAGCTAATTGTAACCAAACGCCTCGACAGGAACAACAACCACGCCAACCGAACCAAGCATATTTATACTCACCAACTCCAAGCTTAAGCGATTTGCAATTTGCTAGATTTGTTTTGAGCAGTCTGGTAAATCTCGTGGACTTGACGCTTAACGCTACCATTTTCTATCGCTTGCTGTAACAGCATCAGCGCTTCAATGTCGTAGGAATTTAACCGAGTATCAAAAAGATTGCGGATTTGAGCTTCAGTGTCCATCGATAAATAGCCAGCTTTTAGAGTTTGGTGGACTAAATTATAAATTGAGTGCATAAGCAACTGCCTTAACCCTAGTCTTAACTGAACTCCACTTGATTAATTAGGTTAAAGCTTAAAAATGCAGAACTTGTGCAGATGATACCCGCTAAATGTTAAAAAATATCAAAGAACTGGCTCACGGCTGCCAGCCGAGGGCGGCGATAACTTGAGCGGATAACTGCATTGCCTTGAAGGGTTTGGTAATAATACCGGCGACGCCGAGTGAGGCAAAGCGGCGTTGATCCGCAGCTTGTGCCTTAGCAGTCATTAAAATGACGGGGATAGACTTGGTGGCAGGATTGGCTTGCAAGGCTTGCAAAGTGGCGATACCATCCATGTCGGGCATCATGACATCAAGCAGGATGGCATCGGGTTGTTCGGTGACGGCTATATCTAACCCTTCCCTGCCGGAAGCGGCGGTTAAGACTTCCCACCCGGCGACGGTTTTGAGCGCGAGTGCCGCCACTGCCCGGATATCGTATTCATCATCGACAATTAGAATGCGTTTGGCGCTCACGAATTGCAGTCTCCTTCTTGAACTCGAACGATGCGGTTTAGCAAGTTGATGACTCGCCGTTCAAACTCGTGGGGTGTAATGCGTGCTTTGGTGAGGAACAGTGTTTGCCCCAACTTTAAGCGATCGCGATCGCTTTGACTCAAATCTCGTGAAGTATACACCACCAACGGCACGTGACACAGACGGTTGTGATGCCTGAGCCAGTCTACTACGGCAAAGCCATCCCCTTCCGGCAGCCCCAAATCGAGGATTAACAAATCGGGGAGGAGGCGCTGACTTAATTGAATCGCTTCCCTTCCTGTGCCCGCATAAAATGTTTCAATCCCATAACGCTCAAACATGGCAATCAGTAACTGTGCCAAATCCAAATCATCTTCTACCACCAGCACTTTGAGCCTCTGATTCTGTTTGGCTAAAGCTTTCTCCAGGGCTTGGCACAATGTTTGTCGAGCGGGAGGTTTAACTATCCAGTCGTTTACCCCTGGATGGGGAACTTCCCGACTATCGGGTAATAACCCGCTCAGTACGATCGCCGGGATATTTTGGGTTTCTTTGTGCTGTTTCAATTGCCCTAGGGTTTCCCAACCATCCATTCCAGGCATCATCAAGTTGAGGATAATCGCATCGGGAGGGTTGGCGATCGCTTGCTGGATCGCCTCTTGTCCCGATCCGACTGCGATCGCCCGGTAACCTTGGTGTTCCAGGATAGTTTTTACCACAAACCGGATATCGGCGTCGTCATCGCACACCAATACCAGTGGCATCCCGGATGCGGCGATGGTTTCGAGTTGGCTGGCGCCACAGCACAAAACTGGCAGGGTAAAGTAAAAGCTGCTACCTTCTCCTAACGTACTTTCAGCCCAAATTTTCCCCCCATGCAGCTGCAAGATGCTGCGACAGATGGCTAAACCTAAACCCGTTCCTCCTTTGGCGCGCGAGTCGGATGCATCCACCTGCTGAAAAGGTGCAAAAATCGATTCGAGTTTATCTGCTGGAATCCCCCGCCCAGTGTCGGTGACTTTAAATAATACGTAGGTAGAGGGGGAAGGGGGGCAGGTGGGCAGAGGTGCAGGTGGGCAGGTGGGCAGAGGTGAATTTGAATCTATATTTTCCCCATCTCCCCTGCTCACCTG
>DNGG01000373.1:8749-15549 GCA_003486675.1 Cyanobacteria bacterium UBA11372 | reverse complement strand
TATAGCGTTTTGCAGCTTTCTGAGGTACACCTTGGTTTGTGTAGAGGCAGCATTAAGCCTGCCTCTACACAAACCAAGCCCAATGGCTCTACTTCACTTGCTGGCAATCCGCTGTATCCAAAATCCAAAATTGCTTTACTGGTTATCAGCCTGAGCGCAATTTTATTTATACCAGCAGTAACAATAGCTGCACCAGAACCATCTGCACCTGCTACAAATTGCCAGCCATTAGCACCAGGAACAAATCCGCCACCCACCCCTACAATAGCCGCTGGTTCTGTTGTGACTGCAAATACTATTTCCGCAACTGGACTGACAAGACCTAGCCTTTGGTGGGCTGACGAACAGTTTGGTAACAAATTGCTCAACAACTGGTGTGCATACCCGACAGAAGGTCAGATAGATTTAATTGTAAATCGACAAATCTGGAGCTTGCTTACGTATTTAGAACGCTACGCATTCGTCAATCATTTTGGTACGGTAGCCAGAGATTTTCAATACAATGTTCGGGTTTTCAATCAGCAGAACACGCTTTTGGCAACTTATACCTGTAACTTCAGCGCCACCCCAGTCAGCTGCAATCTTAAACTAGATACTCCCAATATCAGGAACCTAGGGTTAAGGTGAGATGATGGGAAGCGATCGCCGATCGCCTTGGCAGAGCGATCGCACGTGAAGTCGGATTTAACAACAGTCGTGTCCGGTTGCATCGGAATTATAGTTAATGGTGTTGTAGAGGCGGCTTTAACCAACAATTTTTGAGCTGAGGCTAATTGTATCGATCAACCCACCGCCCCGTGCGATCGCTATATAACTCCACACGATGAGGACTGACGCAAAGAAACAAAGGTGATACGAAACATAGTTGGTTTGGCAACCACAGATCAAGGTCTCACCTTTGTTTCTGGCTTAGTCCTGCGTCAGTTCTGATGATATGAGAGGGTTTCAGGGTTTTCTCACAGACATGATACAGCCGTTTGCAACCCTATGAGGTACGGCTTTGTTTGTCCAGCGGCTGCCATTGCTCGAGCTAAACTTTTATCAGGGGTACAAAAACCAAACACCTGACAAGATGGATATATATACACTTATGACAACAGAAGAAGCAATCTTATTTATAGAAGCTACCCTGGAAGCCAAAACAGGTAAACAACTAAGTAACCCAGAAAAAGAAATCCTCAAAGCTGCTTGGGAAAACGAAACCTACAGCAGCGTTGCCGACAGCTTATACTTGAGTATCGGGCATGTTAAAGATTTAGCCTCCCTGTTATGGCAACGTCTTTCAGACGCACTTGGGGAAAAAGTAACCAAGAATAACTTTCGCCGTTTAGTGGAGCAGCTTTGCGGTGTACCCACTCGCGCATCTGTCAAAATAGAAGCAAGCGAAACCGATCAACCTACAGACCCCAAAGGGAATATCCTAATAGTTGATGACCTGATAGAAAACCTGCGATTTTTAACAGAATTATTGACTAAGCAGGGATACAAAGTTCGCAGCGTCACCAATGGCAACATGGCATTAAAAACAGTCCGCAATAACCCCCCGGATGCGATTTTGCTCGATATTAAAATGCCTGATATGGATGGGTATCAAGTCTGCATTGCCCTAAAAGTTGATCAAAATACCTCAGAAATTCCCGTTATTTTCTTAAGTGCGCTTGACCAAGTTATTGATAAAGTCAAAGCTTTTCAAGTTGGAGGAGTAGATTATATTACAAAACCCTTTCAGCCAGAAGAAGTAATTGCTCGCATTCAAACTCAACTGACTATCCAACAACAAAAACAACAGCTGCGACAGCAAATAGAACGGCATCAACAAACCGCAGAAATTCTCTACCAATCTCGCGCCCTACTGGCAAGTTTATTGAACAATTCCTTAGATGGACTGGCAACGATGCAAGCGGTAAGGGATACGATAACTGGAGATATCCAAGACTTTCGCTGTTTAGTATTGAATCCTGTCATTGCTAAACTATTTGGCACCAAACGAGAAGACATTATGGGTAAGTTAGTCCTCAAGAAACAGCTCAATCAACTCACTCCACGATTGTTTGATTCATTGGTGCGAGTTGTTGAAACAGGAGAAGCCCTGGAAGAAGAATTTTCTTGTAACTCTGATGATTTTCAGAAATGGTATTACTTGATTGCCGTTAAATTTGGAGATGGTTTTTCGATTACCATCCGCGATATCACAGAACTTAAGCAGCTTAAGTTAAAGTTAAAGCTGCCAGCTGATTTTGCCTGAAATTATTGTCGTTCGCCCTGTTTCTGAACTTTATTTTTTACCAACTAACGGTTCTGTTAAATCCAAAATTTTTTCAAACTCAAAGTTATTAACCCAATCCTTGAGAGCGATCAACTCAAGAGCGTAAGTTGAAGGAATTTCCTCAATTAGTTGAGAAACTAATTCCGAATCTGCGTCCAGAGCGGCTTCATGCAATTTAGCAATCCAATTCTTGGGCATAGCTTTTATATTTAACGGTTCAACAGTCACATTTCCAGGGCGAGAAGGCGGATCTTTTTCCTGATAAATATAACTCACTCCCAGATATTTAGCCATGATGTCAAAAATAGTTTCTTCTTGGAATGGTTTTCGGACAAAATCATTGCAGCCAGCCGATAAAACCACCGACTTTTCTTCTTCAAACACGCTAGCCGTAAGCGCAATGACAGGGGTGGCTTGACCTTTGGTCGTGCTTTTAATAAGTTTTGTTGCTTCATACCCATCCATCACCGGCATGAGCATATCCATCCAAATCAAATGGGGTGACCATGATTCCCAAATTTCAATCGCTTCACTACCGTTACTAGCTTCTCGTACCTCAAACCCAAGCGGCGAGATCAGTTGCAATAACAATTGGCGATTTATATCGCTATCATCCACCACTAGGATGCGATATTCTGGTTGGTTAGGAGCAAGGGCAATAACGCGACGACTTTGGAGTTCGTTCTCAACTATCCCATCAGCAATACCCACGGGAATATCAAATAAAAACGTTGTGCCTTCTTTTGATATTGCGTCGTCATTTAATTCCTTGAGAGGGGTTCCCGGAGTAAACATTTTACCGCCACTGATAACGGTTATTTCACCCCCCATCAACCTCACGAATTGATGGCTAATCGTTAATCCTAATCCCGTTCCTTCCTCCACTTTTTGCCCGGATGTGGTTTGTACAAAGGGTTGGAATAGTTTGTTTAATTCTTCAGCAGCAATACCAACGCCTGTGTCTTTAACTTCAAATTGAATTGTCCTCTGTTTTTGGCGAATTACGACTCGTATGCTCCCAGAGGCAGTAAACTTAATCGCATTACCAATTAAGTTAATCAGTACTTGCCGCAATTTAACTTCATCGGTGCGAATATATTTGCTTACATCAGCCGCACAGTCAAATTCTAACTGTAAACATTTATTTTTCGCTCTCAAAAAAAACATATCTTCCACATCCGCAAGTAAGTGGTGGAAGTTGAATTTGTTTTCCGTTAGCGTCATGCGTCCGGCTTCAATTTTCGATAGGTCAAGCACTTGGTTAATCAAAGTCAGCAAATGCTCTCCACTGCGATGAATAATGTTAAGGTTTTCCAGCTGTTTTTTTGACAGATTTACATCATAATTCATCAGTTGGGAAAAGCCGAGAATGGCGTTGAGGGGAGTTCGCAATTCGTGGCTCATGTTGGCGATGAAAATGCTTTTGGCACGGTTAGCGGCTTCGGCTGCTTCTTTTGCTTGTTGCAGTTCGGCTTCGGCAAGTTTGCGCGCATTAATATCCTCTACTGAGCAAAGAATTTGGGTGGGGAAGCCCAAATCGTCTCTAGCAAATACTACTTCTCGCGCCAAAAGCCAACGCCACTCTCCATTTTTGTGTCGGAAGCGATATTCGGTGGAGACAACTTCATTGTCGGCAAGGTTGATGAAGCGACGCCATATGTCGTAGCATAAGTGTTGGTCGTCTGGATGAAAGCAATCGATCAACCACTGTTTGGAAGCTTGGGAAATTTCCTCCGCCGAGTAGCCTAAAACTGTAATATACTGCTGGTTAAGATAAACATTTGTTCCCTGCTTAAGGTCAAAAAGGAACAAAATCTGCGGCACCGTATCGGCAAGTTTTTGCAGAAAATATTGGCTATTGCGTAATGCTTCTTCAGCTTGTCGCCGAGCGCGGATTTCCTGTCTCAATCTGGTATTGCGCTCGATTAATTTTTCATTTCTTTGCAGCAGTTGTGCTTGCATAGAACGTAGAGTCAGTTGATGTTGTATCCGGGCTAACACTTCTTCTACGTAAAAGGGTTTTATAATATAGTCAGCGCCCCCAATTTGAAAGGCTTTAGCTTTATCTAACCCTTCGGAGAGCGCACTTAAAAAAATCACAGGTATATCTCTGGTTTGCGGGTCTGCTTTCAGCTTTTGACAAAGTTCATACCCGTCTAAATTGGGCATCAGTATATCAAGTAAAATTAAGTCTGGCGGACTTTTTTTGACAGCTTCTAGGGCTAAATATCCATCAGGAACTGGTCGCACGGCGTAGCCATTTTCTCGTAAAACTTTAACTAACAAACGCAGGTTATCAGGCAGATCGTCAACGACTAATATTTTTGCTATAGTTTTGGTGTTTCGATTTACAGCCATCTGAGTTTTCGGTCGGTTTTTCAAAAGTCCAAGCGGGCAATGCCATCCACAATTTAACTTTTTTCTGCCCAAAGGGACTGGTACTGTTTAACCGATTCTGGAGTAAGCGGAAGGAGAAATTCACTGCGTTTTATAATCTCGCTTGGTGGCAAAAGTACCTGATTGTTTTTTAACGAATCTGGGATTTCTTCGGGTTTCATGCTGACTAAGATGGGTGAGACAGCTTGGGTAAAGCGAGAAAGTTGACGGGCAATATCTGGTTGCCAACAGAAATCAATCCATTGTTGCGCTAAAGGGGGAGTATCTGGATTTTTTTCGTTCTTGGGACGTACCCATAAATCTGCCCAAAGAGCGGTGCCAGATTGGGGCACCACTAGCTCAATTTGACGATAGCGTCGCGCCAGAGGCAATAAATCGGTAGACCAACCTACAGCGAGCCAGGTGTCTCCTAAAATTAGGGGTTGTTGGTAGGCATTGGAACTATAAAATTTAACTTGCCGATCCAGGGCGCGCAGGTTTTCTTTCAGTTGTGGAACTTTGTCAAGATTTGGGGTGTTGTAGGATAATCCTAGTTTCTTTAAAGTCAGGCCGATGACTTCCCGTGGTTGGTCGAGTAAGGAAATGCGATCTTTGCAGTCCTCCCGCCACAAATCTGACCAGTCTGTGGGCGGTTTCAAACCAGCAGACTTAAATTGATCGCGACGATAGGCAATCACCGTGCTGCCCCATCGGTAAGGTGCCCCCCAGATTTTTCCGTTTGGATCTGGTTGTCCAGTGTCGTTACGCCGCACGAGTTGTTGCCACTCTGGCGGTAATTTCTGCCAAGCTTTGAGCTGTTTTGGATCTAGGGGTTGAATTAGCTTCTGTCTAATTGCTGAGGTTAACCAATAATCCCCCAAAGTGACCAGATCGGCAGTGGGAGTGGTTTGTTGACCGCCAAAAGGCAACAACCGCCGCAGATCGTTATCGGTTGATTTTTTCTGCATCGATTGCAGACGTGTAAATAAGTCCAATAGCTGAGCTTCCGCGACAAAATCCAATCTGGCTGACCGCTGTAATCCCTGGCGAAATTCATCTAAAATTTGGGCTGGGATAGAATCTTTCAGCAGCCGTACTTTCAAGGCTGTCCCAGGGTTGCGATCGCACCCGCTCACTACCCCAGACAAGGTCAGGCTTCCCGCACCGACTAAAAAAGACCGTCTCTTCATCTGATTTTGGCTCGTGGCTGCTCATATCCCGCTCTTTTAGATTATCTTAAGCGGTTTTGCAGCCTTATAGGTAATGGGTAATAGGTAATTGGTAATCGAACATCCAGAGAACTTAGGCAAAGAAACCGGGTTTTTTGGAAAAATCGTGGATTTGACACCCAGAGATTGACGAACAAACCGGGTTTCTGGCCTCGACCTGCGTCAGTCTTGATCCACCTACTACTCTTTTAACCTATAACCGCAAAAATTATTCGCTTTCCTTTCTGCTAGTCATTTTTTCCTATTTAGCTGCGGAGTTAGCGTAAAGTTTTATAACAAAACTGGAAAGCAGATGATAGTGCCATTTCTATCAAAAGTTAAATAATCCTATTGTTAGATTGCTTTTAACTTATTGTTCTTTAGGATGAAGGAAGCAATCAGCACTCATTTGGGGCTTGGCATGGATTCACTACAAAATCAAGTCACCGCTTTGAATCACAAAGTGGATGCACTGTACCAAATTATCGAGCAGCTAAGTCATAAATTATCCGAAGTTATCTCTGAGGTAAGGCTAACAGCTGGCTCTAGCATTGACGGCTCGCCGCTGAAAATCAACGAAAGACGCTACTCTGCTTTAGCTAATAGCCGTCTCGATACGGCTTTTGCACACAAAGATGTCCTGGTTGATACTAACTACTTAGATGCGGGTTCTACTACCCGCGAAAAAGAGTTGTCACCAGAAATCCAAATCCAACGGCTAACCGCTCAACTAACAGCAGCATACAACCGCATTGCCGCTTTAGAAGAACAATTACTCGCTCAAAGAGTTCATTAACCCGGTATTTGACCTGACATTAGCTTGCTTTGTCGCAAATGTATGGAAGGCGTGCGTTGTTTCCAAACAGACAAGGAGTTCTCCTTGTCTGTTTTTGATTGATCTGTTCTCTTTAATACCGTTTTCCCATGAATGGGAAACACACTTGGGTTGG
>DNGG01000373.1:3119-8548 GCA_003486675.1 Cyanobacteria bacterium UBA11372 | reverse complement strand
ACACTTGGGTTGGGGCGGGTTTAGTTAAATTTTTGGTGTATCAGAGGTTATTGGTAAAACCCGCCCCTACAATCGGTGCGTGTTGATCATAAGCATTATCAAGGGAAATTTCTATAATTGGTGAAAAGTTCTGCGATTGATTCAATGGCTTGAAGTAGCTGAGTTTGCTTCCAGCCTTTGTATAAAGAAGCCGCAATGCAGGAAGCACCTGCTGCTACGCCTTCCTTGACATATCCTCGTTCGTAAGCTTGTAGCTGTTCGTAACGGGAAGTGGCAAAACTCAGCCCGGTAGCTATCAAAGGTACTGAGCCAATTTCTTGTGCCAATCCTACCGTGTCGCCGGTGGGATCTTCTGCCACCCAGCGGGTTGTGCCGACGACAATTTGTTCTGGTTGCCAATTGAGGGCATATTTGAGGGCGAAGTCTCGCATCAGCGCGTAGACGGCGAGCATTTGCGTTCCACCAGCGAGCATAACACCCGTTGTGCGACTGGCTGCGATCGCCATCCCAGCCACCACCACCTGCATCGGATCTCCTACCGCGGCAATTAACTCTAGGGGAGGTAGAGGGGCAGGTGAGCAGAGGTGCAGAGGGGAATTTGAACGTACATTCTCCCGGAGTCCCCTGCTCCCCTGCTCACCTGCTCCCCTGCTCACCTGCTCACGGAGTCCCCATCTCTGCCTTGCTGCTAGCAGTCCTGCTTGCGCGATCGCCCACTTCTGGGCATGATTGCATTGGGGATGGCTGCTATTGACCTTTCCTGCGGCTTTGATACCCAAGCCAGTTAAAACCGCAAGTGCTGTTGTCGTTCCTCCCACCACGCATTCGCCTAAAATCAGATAGCTCGATGGGTGGAGTAGGGCTAACTTTTCGCCCCATGTCAATCCCTGCTCGAATAAAAGTTTTACCGTGGCTAGTTCTAGAGCATTGCCGGAAGTGAGACACTTAGCGCTTGTGCCGCCTAAATCGATTGCAGGTACAGAGGGCGGTTGGGGTAGTCCAGCGTTGAATAGATAAACTGGTAGGGACAGGGTTTCCATAACGGCGCGGGTAATGAGTACGGGGGAAGCACCCGCTGCCAGGGGTGGCAAGGGATATTGGGGGTTAGTTTGGCAACCTTGGGACAAAAACTCGGCATCTGCGATCGCGGTATAGCGTCGGTCATCTGGCGTCGCACCCGCTGCCGAAATTCCTTCAATTAACCCAGTTTCGGTAAATCCTAAAACGCAAGCGATCGCCGGTTGGCAACCTTGGTATCGCTGCAACCATCGGTTTCCTGCTGGTATTTGGGTATAAACCCGAATTGGTAATGGTTCATCGGACATAGAATTAATTTTAGATTTTAGATTGAAGAAAAGCAGATTTGATTGCTGCTTTTGCAATAAAAGAGTACCTTTTTAACGAACCGCCAAGACGCCAAGGTCGCCAAGAAAGAAGAGAGGAAGAAGATAGGCAATCTTCTAGCATCGAAGGGAGTAATGCCAGATTTTAGATGGCAAATTGCCGATTTAATTTCAAATTTAAAATCTTAAATCTGAAATCTAAAATCTGAAATTCTCTTATTCGCCTTCATAATCGAGCATAACTTGTACCCAAGTCGGGGGGCGGGGAATGGGGTTTCCCAGGCGATCCAGGAGAAACCAGGCGGCGATGTGGACGACGAATAGGTAAATGATGTTGTTTAGAAGGACAATAGCGAGAGCGATCGCTTGAATCAGCAGTACGCTTGGCGTAGCTAATAAACCCAACTTCAAAAATATCCACTCTGCTAGCTGGGTGACTTGAGTGATTAAATAAACCCAAAGGTCTTCGCCCAACAAAATTGAAACCAACCAAAACCGAAAAAAGAAACCGATCGTTCCCAGCAGGGAACCCAAGGCGATAGAGACAGCCCAGTTGGTGCGGCGTCGCCAACAAGCCCCTAGCAGGACGCCCAACAATCCAAACGGCATAAAATACTGAATGCTGCGGGGTGGTCCCATCAGCACCGAAAGCAACAACCCAGAAACCAACGCCGACATCCAAGCGGCGCGATAGCCCCACCGCAGGTAAACCAAGGCAATCGGCACCGGGAAAAAGATCCGCAGCACCGGACCGAGGGGAAAGTAATAATTGACCAACCAAATCAAGCTGGCGGTACTGGCTAAAAAAGCCGTTTCCACCAACACCAAAGCATTTGTGGGTCGAACCTGGGGATCGGACACGGGGGGAGTAGAAGTAGGATCGCTTACCCTCGACTCTGGCGCGTCTTCAAACGGATCGTTCATGTCACTGGGAGTCCAACCTATTGATTTTGACGGGTTTTATAATTCATGCTCACCTGCTCACCTGCTCTTTGAAGCTATTTAGATAATCAGACGTTCGAGGGCATTCATATCGGGGATCCGCAGCGTTTCCTGATCCCGCTGAATCAATCCTTTCTTTTCCAACTTCGTCAGTACCCGCGTCACCGTTTCCCGCGCCAGTCCTGAGAGACTGCTCAATTCCCGGTGGGGTAAATTGGGAATTTCCGTTCCTTCTGACGTGCGCTTACCCTGCCCATCAGCCAAGAATAATATCGTGTCTGCCACTCGCGACATACTGTCAGATTCCCGCAAGCGCAGGCGACGGTTAACTTGACGCAGGCGTCGCGCCATCAGCTGGGATAAGCGAACTCCCGCCATTGGTTCGCCATAAATCAACTGTACGAAATCCTGAGCGGGCAGGTTAGCAATCATCGTGGGAGTTAGGGTGATCACGTCGGTGGAACGAGGCACCTCGTCGAGTGCCGCCATTTCGCCGAATACTTCCCCTTTGCCCAGGATATTCAGCGTTACCTCTTTACCATCCAGGTTATAGGTACGAATTTTCACCCAGCCATCCAAAATGAAGTAAACCGAACTCCCCCAGTCATTTTCCAGCAAAATTACCTGATTGGCTGGATGGCTGCGCGTGACAACGTGAGCCGTCGCTTTTTCGACAGCGGGTTCTGGTAAGCCTGTAAAAAAAGGAGTGTTACGAATTAGCGCATTCACATTCGTCTGGGATTCTGTAGGGCGGATTTTATCTTCCATGAGGCCATCATGCCACGAGGAGTCTCGAATAACTGCGATCTATATCAACAGTGGCCTACTGAATTGGCACTGACTGATAGCTTGCAACACAAAACTGACACAAATCAAGCATTGCGCTTAAATTGACGTTTGTTTCCTGCCTCAACCAAGGATGACGGCATCTTCTTGTCCGCAGGCGTAAATTCCGGCGTTGCCCGCCGTACTCGGTCTGGTGGTGTATGTTCTATATTGATAGCGGCGTTCAAATCCCGCGAGATGACATTTTTACCAGCATCACAATTGAATACTCTTTCTGGGAGCGGCATTGGTTGAAAATGACCGCACTTAGAACATGTTTTCGACGATGGAAACCACCTATCCACAAGTTCTACCTGAGTTTGGAGTGTCAAAATATCAATATTTTTTGCATCGGGACTGACCGGCGATCGCGATTGAGATACAACAGTATAGAACAACTGTGGCAAGCGATCGCGTGCTTTAAGCATCCGCGTTCTGCCAAGCCGTTCCCATATGGTAGCGTCTGCGTTGCCGATCTTCGGTTGCCCAATCGCTCCCAACCTACTGACGATCGCAGCCGATCCCTCACCCGATTCCAGCCAATAGGCCAAAACCCCAAGCAACGCTGCACGGGGCTTGACAGTCAGGCTGGGTAAAACCAGTTAGGTTGCCAGCAGCCGTAATTTTCAGTACGCTGTCAACCCTTGCTGTTTTTAGCATACACTTTGTGTAGAACCGTTACCTTGATAATTCTTAACACGCGACAACAGTAACCTTAAATTTGGAGATCCATAGAGCCAGGAGGAATTGGGGGTCTTTTCCACGCTACCGACTAAGGATGAAAAAATCCATCATCATTGAACAAAGCATCTCCCTTCGCGATCGCTGCGGGGAGTGTCAATTATCACCAGGGAGTCAATCGTGACATTCCAGACGGATCAAATTCAGGCAATGATTGCGGAGATTGACGGCGTACTCAATCAATCCGGCGGATTTGGTTTGGGTTGGTTGAATTCTAGAGAAACTGCTCAACAGCGTCGAGTTCTAGAGCTAGTCCGCAGCAACCTCGTTTCCCTCGATCAACAATTGGTAAGAGCCGCAGCATTTGAGCCAAAGCCAAACCAATCCTCCCAAGAGGCTAACCCACCAGCTCAATTACAGCAAGCGCGCTCGGAGATCGCAACTTTACGTCAGCAACGGCAAGCTCTAATGCAAGAAATCGAGCAACTAGAGCAACAGCGACAAAACTACTTATCCCAACCCCAACAATCGCCACAAAACCAGCAAGCGATCGCCGAATTCTTTCAAGCGCTGATGGGTAACTTACAGGAAACTCTCACCCCACAGCTCGTACAAACCCTCTCCCATCTAGAAACCGAGTTCTTAACCGCCAAATCTCCAGAGCCTCCCTCCTCTGTCGATAGCTCAGTAACAAATATAACTTTGCCTCCCCAGTGGCAAGACTCCGCCGAACAACTACGGAAACAGCAAGCAAGGCTGGATCGACTGTTGAAGTCGCTCGATTCCAAACTGGATTTAATGTTTGAAACGCTACAATTGAATATTCAAAAGTATCGGTCGTCGTTTTCTCAGGGATTGGAGAAAATGCATAGCCTCAGCGCGGAGAGCGAGGCGATGTTGACCGAACTGATCGCTCAAATCGAGCAGGAATTAGAGCAAGCAGCTGCATCAAGCCCAGAATCTACCAGCAGTGCCATCCCAGCCGGTGAAACAACTCTGGCATCACCATCAGCATCCCCATTATCAGAGCCAGCACCGTCTCGGTTCAACCAGTACGATGCTGACGACGTACCCCTACCCTATGCCGGTTTTGAGTGGCGAAGATCTACAGAACCCCCCTCGGATCGCAGCAGTAATAGTACGGAAACAGAAAGTATAAAAATAGAAACTAACCAATTGTCGCTTTATGGGGGAATGGGGGCGCTGGTAGCGCAAACAGACATTGCCCCAACCCAAAAGCCAGCAGAGTCGTTAGGCAGTAGCGGCAAGGCAGAAAGCGCCGATACGATTAGCACCCTAACCGATTTAATCGAAAATTCTGACCTGGGTCAAAGTACTCCGCAAGAGGAGGATGTGCTGGAAATCAACCCAGTAGAAGCGCAACCCCTTGGTGATGAAACAAACAAGGAGGAACTCCAAGACTCTTCCTCCCTCGATACCGACGCGCTACAGGAGTCGAGCGAGGATGTTTCTAGTTTGGAGCAACCCGAGTCACCAGAGTTGGGCGAATCTGTAGAAAGCTTGCTCGGGCAAATAGAAGCGGATCTGAATTTAGAACCAATTGTTACAACTGCCGACACTGCCGATGAGGTAGTGGGTGCATCTACCGTCACGGCTGAAGAAGAAGAAGAAGAACAA
>DNGG01000373.1:0-2880 GCA_003486675.1 Cyanobacteria bacterium UBA11372 | reverse complement strand
AAGAAGAAGAAGAAGAACAAGAAGAAGAAGAAGAAGAAGAAGAAGAAGAAGAAGAAGAAGAAGAAGAAGAAGAAGAAGTCGCTGCGGCAATTCCTGATGAGATTTTGGCTGAATTTGATGAACTGTTTGGCGGTTCGACTCCAGACGCGACGCAGGATGTTTCAGATATTCAGGCGGATTTAACTCAACCGGAAGTTGATAACTTAAAGTCACCCGAATCCGAAAAAAAAAATTTAGGGGCAACGAGGGAATACAGGAAAGCAACAGCAACAAATAGCGATTCTCTCTATGCCGGATTTGAGGCTGCTGCATTAACACCCCGGCGCTTCTGGTATTTGGGAATTGACTTTGGGACAACCGGATTGTCGGCGGCATTATTGAATGCTAAAACCCGTCAGGTGTATCCCATTACCTGGTCAATTACAGAACAGATGCATGAAAGCGAGCTGTTATTTCGCCTACCGGCTGAGGTTTACGTAAAACAAGAAAATAGTGAAAGCCCTAGTTTTTTAATTACTCCAGAAAGAGAGTCGAGGATATTGCTAAAGAACTTGAAGCAATATTTGAAAATTGGCCTTCCTTATTACTCAAAAGAAACAGGGAATTGGGAGCCAGCAATACAGCAGTCGAATCATCCGTTGGCGTTACACTGGGTGGGAGGGGCACTGCAAGCATTGCTTTTAACCCTGAAACCAAACGCAGAAAAGCAAGAAAATGTCGATTCCCAAGTTTCAATTTCAGCGATAGGTTTAGAAACAGAAAGCCTTCATAAGGCGCTGTTGGAGTTGGCAGGCGCGATCGCATCAGTACCCGCAGAATGGCCTGAAGCATACCGCTTTAACGTCCGAGAAGCAATTTTAGGGGCAAATTTAGTCGAAAATCCCGAACAAATTTGCTTTGTGGAGGAAGCGATCGCTTCTGCCCTCGCCCAGATAGTGCAAGCTAACATCAGTTGGCAAGGCGATACTTTAATTATCCACGCAGGAGCCACCAGCACCGAACTGGGACTGGTAGAAATACCAGAAAATATTACCTCACTCTCTTACTCCGACTTCGCTTGCCGTAGTTTTCCCTACGGAGGCAATTTTATCGACCAGGATATTATCTGCCAGATGCTGTTAAGAGATGAATCGGCAACGATCGCGGATAAATTAATCGAAGACGACGATTCATCTTTAGAGATGCCATTACCCGGAGAACCAGATCTGGCAACGCGCTACCGCTTGCAACAGATGTTAGAAAGTTCCCCCACCGGACAAATACTTTTAGAAGCAGCAAAGCATGTCAAGCTGAACTTACAAGATCGAGACAGTTCCAGCTTAGAAATCGATCAATACCGTTGGGTGTTGCAGCGTCAGGCGCTGGAAAATCTTGTATATTCACCCTTTATTCAATGCCTGAATCGAGAACTGAACGTTTTGTTGGTGCGGCAGGGAGTGGCGGTAGAATCGATTCGTCAAGTAATTTGTACGGGTGGAACCGCTAGAATCGATGCGATGCGAGAGTGGGTGCGCCAAAAACTCCCCAATGCGACTCTAATTCAAGACATTAACCAAAACGCCAGCGTCGCTTTGGGATTGGTTACCTTGCCACTATATCCCCAAGTTTTGGATGCACCCCGACACCAGTACGGAGACTATTTTCTGCTGCTGGAACTTTTACGCACCTTGGGGGATCAATCCCTCTCGCTGGGGAAAATAACCCAGTTACTAGAGCGGCGGGGAATTAATACGAGTGCTTGTCAGCAACGCATCGTCGCTTACTTAGAAGGTTATCTTCCCCCTGGAATTGTGCCATCCTATGCGGATGCTTTGCTGTTAACCCCGTCGTCGCGGCAGAATGCAGCGATACCCTCTGCACCGTTGTTCCATAAACAAGACAATCAAACCTACTGCGTCAATGGCGTTTCAAGCGATCGCCTGCGCCGCCATTTTAATGCCGTCTTGGAGCCAACGCGCCAAAAATTCGAGGAACCATTAGGCGTTTACTGGTTAACCCCAGCCGTCAACCGCTGATGGTTCAATATATTACTGAGTAGCGTTCAATACTTGATACCCTCCTAACCGCCCTCGGTGTCAAAACGGAGGTAAAAACGGAGTCGGCGACGGCTTGAAAATGTTGCATCCCAAAACACTTCAGGGTAATTACTCATAAAATACGACAAAGTGTCTAGTTAAAGCCGCAAAAACTCAGCGAAATTACGGAAAGCTTGGTAGCAGCATAATTGCGTTAACCGCAACTTTATATGGGGAAATATGTAAATAAGATCGTGAAAACTTTACATTTCATCTTCCGAGTTCAAAGATTTGGTGAAATCTGTGTTCGTACTACTCTCGTGGGCGATTGAGTCTGGTTATAGTGGCAGGTGAAGCAAAATCAACCCCAGAAGCTGACCCCGACTGCGATGACCACATCTGACCTAGGAGCTACCACGAGTCGAATTCAAATCAAGCGTATTCGCCAACGCCGCAGGGTTCGTTCGGCGAAAAAATACATCCATCCCTCTGTTAAAAGCAAAACCAAGCGGCTGATTGATATTGCAGGAGCGATCGTGGGATTGGGGATTGCAGCCCTGGTGGCGGTTCCTGTTGCGATCTCTACCAAATTCAATAACCCAGGGCCAATTTTATACAGTCAAATTCGCGTTGGTTTTAATGGTCGCACCTTCCGCATTTGGAAATTCCGCTCAATGGTTGTGGATGCAGATAGACTCAAACACCTGGTGAGCAATCAAGCGAAAGGTCATATTTTTAAGAACGAAAACGACCCTCGCATTACCAGAATCGGTAAGTTTCTGCGCCGCACCAGTTTAGACGAATTACCCCAATTTTGGAACGTGTTGAAGGGAGATATGAGCTTGGTGGGAACTCGTCCGCCTAC
>DNGG01000335.1 GCA_003486675.1 Cyanobacteria bacterium UBA11372 | reverse complement strand
GCCGGTAATAATGCCTGACCCCGAATTTTATATTGTCCGGTTTTATTGAGGAGTTTTTTGGCTTCTTCAATATCCCCCTCTCTGCCCATGAGAAAAATAGGGCGACGCGCCTTGCCTCGCAGCCGCAACTGAACTACTGCTAACTGAACTAGGAACCGCCCGCTACAGACAAAAAGCAAAGCGAGTAACCAAGATATTGAAAAAGTTGAACGGGATACGATGACACCTGGTTGGTAAAGATAAGCAATCAGCAATAAAACAATCTGAGCTAGAGAAATGGCTTTGCACAAGTTATAGTAATCTCGGCGTTTATCGTCTGTGCCGTAGAGTCCTGATGCGGCAACAATCCCCAGGGTAATCGCCAAAATTGGTAGTAAAAATCCTGGTTCTTGACTCGACTTTGCTAACAGTTCAAAAAACTCGACGGGTGTCCCCCACCGCTCGGCAATCATCCAAGCCAAAGATAACATCAAGCTATCGAGCAGGAGCAAGGTAATCACCCGTATCCAACTAATGCTAGTGCCACGGCTAAGCCTTGTTACTCCCGGAGCGCGTAAATCTGACATATGCTAATTCTTCAGTAGTGCGAGTAAAAATGATTTAAGTAGATGCATGGAGTTCAATGTTAATTATGGTGGGTGATTCTGGTTGCACCAGAATCACTAAATTTACCTTGATTGATGCCTATTGACTAGGATTATACGGTTAAACTGAATGTTTCAGTCCGATCAAAGACAAGAGGCTCTATCTTAGTATTCCCAGCTTCAACCTAAAAATTTTACAGGCGCTTCGGTGCATCCTCTTCCCTTGCAAGATCGGGGTGCAAGACTTCTATCTCGCGATTCTCCTGGCACGCCTACGCTACGGTAACGCTCGCCCCGCCCCGTCAAGGAAAAAATGAAAGTTCTTTTTTCTCATACTACCTCACCCTCAAGTCTTTGCCTAATTTTCACAATAGTGAAAATTAGAGGAGTGCGATCGCTTAACTATCCTTAACTTAAAATTTCAAATTTCTCGCTCAAACTTCCCCCAATTCCACCAGCATTTCTATCGTGCTAATCCGAAAGCCGCAGCCGGAAAACAACCGCCGCGCCGATTCGTTAACCGCCGCCGTATCGAGCCGAATTTGTTTGACTCCCATCTGTTTAAATCGATCGATGGTTTCCATCACCATTTGTCGCGCGATTCCACTGCGGCGGTATTCTTCTTCCACCCAAAGGTCATGAATAAAAGCATATTCTTTTAAACGATATATGGGTATTTCTTTATCTACCGTTGCTACTATAAATCCAACTAATTTGCCCGGTTGTTCGGGTGCAGAGGCGACTAGGAAAACGGTGCGATCGCTCGTCGCCAATCTTTTCAACCATCCCTCGTAACGCTGCTCTGGACTGGGTAAAAATCCATATTTCGCCTCATCCCAAGTTTCATGCAACGCACAAATCTTGGCAACCATCGGCAAAACGGCGGGAACATCAGCGGGTGTTGCAGGACGAATCATAGCAGGTGAGCGGGTGGGCAAGCGGGCAGGTGAGAATTTTTGGGGCGGGTTTTACTAATAACTTTCCAACTTTAACAGACTGCTTAACTAAACCCGCCTCTCTCAAGACGCAATAAACCAGACAGGATATCAGATGCTAGTGCCACCGCACCCCACAACGGTGCTTCATCTCCCAATGCTGCGCGATATTGGCGTTGTTATCCACGCTGGCGGGGACGCCGAAACAGGTTTCTGGTAGTTGACTTAGAGGTATATTTTCCCATCCTTCAACCTGGTGGGATAAACTTACCGTGCCAGTGGTAGCATCGACTGAGCCACCGAAACTAACGCCGATAGCGGTGGGTGTTTCGTTTTGTAAAATGTTTTTAATATGCCCGCAACCTTGCACCCCAGGACAATCCCTTAAGCTCCAGTTTTTTACACAATTTTTTTATTATCTGGAACTAAAATTTTTCTGAAAAACCTTTATAATTGATGCGGTTTTACAGGAAAAAGTAACAAATATGAGAGCAAATTTTCCTTTTTTTGACTTAACTCCCGAAGCTGACAATTTTACCATTACTTCAGGGCTATTAAGTACGCTGCCGGGTGGGTTACGGGGTTTAGAAGGAAACGATACAATAACGGGTTCATCGGACGGAGATTTGGTATTTGGCGGTGCTGGCAACGACAGTCTTTTAGGTGCTGCGGGCAACGATAGCTTATTTGGTGGTGAAGGGAACGATAACATTTTCGGACAAGCTAACAATGATATCATCAACGGTATGCAAGGAGATGATTTAATCAATGGGGGACAGGGAAATGACTTGCTCCGGGGCGGCAAAGGTGATGACTATTTAATTGGTGGAGATGGTAACGATACTTTAATTGGCGATCGGGGTGTCAATATAAATGTCGGCGGCGCCGGTAGTGATGTGTTTGTATTCAGACAAGATCTGCTAGTGGGCGATACAAGCGATTCAATTAACCAAACTGTCCCACAGCTGATTCTCGACTTCGATCCATCCATTGACTTTATTGGACTTAGCGGAGGACTGTCAGCGAACCAACTTACATTTATTCCACAGACAGTACCTTCCGCTCAAGCTTATGGCCTTTTTCTAGGTTCGGGTCGGGGAACAAGGTTCATCAACGAAGGTCTTATTACACTTGCATCTTTCGATCCGGATGGGAATGGTTCGACAGACGTTACCTTGATTAGAGTCGGTGCAAATGGGCCGTTTGTTGCTAGCGTTATTAATGCAACGCCAGATCAAATTGCGAGTCGTTTGATTCCAGTGAATATCTAGGGAAAACCTCTCCCCCCAACCCCCCTCTCCTGGGAGGAAAGGGGGGCTACAATCTTGCTCTATCAGCCGCACTAGAAACCCGGTTTTTTCCAGAAATTTTAGCTACGCACGATGCTTGCGTTAACGCACCATCTCCACAATATCTCGAGTTGCTGCGTAAGTCGTGAATAAAAAGGTTAGGATACCCAAAGAAACCCGGTTTCTCAAAGAAACCAGGTTTCTGTAGCCCTTGTTTATTTACCAACAGCTACTTACTCTAAATATGAGAGTTATACCAAACTTACTCGACCCGATCGAATCTTACCTACAAACATCGGTAGCCCCGATAGCCAATAAAATAGATAGGGATTCGGAGGCTTTATTTCAAGCGCTCAAAGGTCTGGGTGAATTCGGCGTCCTGGCACTGAGAATTCCAACCGAGTGGGGCGGTGCGGCAGCGAATGAAGAAACCTTTCAATCTTTCCAAGAATTAGTTGCCCGATATTCGGGTGCTTTAGCTTTCTTGCAAACGCAACACCAAAGTGCTGCCGGTATGATTTTTGAAGGTCGAAACTCCTCGCTGATGCAAGCGTATCTTCCGGCGATGAGCAAGGGTAAGGTATTAGTAGGCATTGGTTTTTCTCAACTGCGACGGGAAGGCGACCCAGTTATTTCAGCCGTTCCTGTAAATGGGGGTTATTTGCTCAACGGATTTGTGCCTTGGGTGACGGGATGGGGTTTATTTCCAGAGTTTATTGTTGCCGCTACTTTACCCGATGGTCGGGCTGTTTTTGGGATCGTGCCGCTGGTGGAAACCGATCGAGAAACAGGCGGTAATATTACTTTTAGTCAGCCGTTGGAGCTGGCGGCGATGACATCGACGAATACGGTAACTGCTACGCTGAAAAATTGGTTTTTAACTGACGATCGCATCGTTTCTATTAAACCTCCGGGTTGGATACATGAAAACGATAAAAAGAACGTCTTGCGCTCAACTTTTCTAGCAATGGGATGCGCCAGATCCGGAATTGATATTCTAGAAAAAAGTTCAAAAAATAAATCTCTGCCGTTTATTCGTCAAGCTTTTGACTCTCTCAATCGGGAACTCGATCGCTGTCGAGATGCTATTAAAGCAGCTGAAAAAAATCCAGATATTCCTTTCTCTCTTAAACTCCAACTTCGCGCCCAAGCGATTGATTTAGCGGCTCGTTGCGCCCATGCAGCAGTGACGGTTTCTAGCGGTGCAGCTAATTATATTAACCACCCAGCACAGCGCGTTTATCGAGAAGCTTTGGTTTTTACTGTCACTGGTCAAACAACCGCTGTGATGGAGGCGACATTAAAACAATTAATTCAGAAGAAACTGGAGGCGGAGCCTCCTGAATA
>DNGG01000391.1:6180-7418 GCA_003486675.1 Cyanobacteria bacterium UBA11372 | reverse complement strand
CTACCCACCTCAATAATTTGGCAGGACTATTAGCTGTCACCCATCACCCCGCAGAAGCTTTGGAACTAATGCGCGAAGCTGCTGAAGTGGAAAATCGCATAATTACCCGCGTATTTGCTGCTAGTTCCGATCGCGATCGCCTCCACCATCTTCAAACCATCCGATATAATTTTGAAGGCTTACTCTCCCTAGTTTGGCAGTACCTTCCCAACTCACCTGATGCGGTACAGATCGCCTTAGATGTCACACTCAGACGCAAATCTTTGACAGCATCAGCCTTGGCTACTTTTAACTACGCGCTTTATAGCGATCGCTATCCCAACCTTACACCAGAGTTTGAGCAGTGGCGAACTTTAAGAGCAGAAATTGTTCACCTGATCTTTTCTCCTCCCTTACCCAATCCAAACCTAACTTCAGCAGAATTTGCAGCTCAACAAGCCACCCACAAACAGAGACTATCAGACTTAGAAGCAAAATGCGACAAATTGGAAAAGCGCCTCGCATCCCAAGTTCCCGAACTAGAACTATTGCAAGCCAAATGCGATCGGCAAACTGTCGCCGCAGAATTGCCAAAAGGTTCGGTCTTAATCGAGTTTGTCTGCTTTGATGTCTTTGATTTTAATGCACCTAAATCACAGAAATGGCAACCCGCCCGATATGCAGCCTTTGTGCTTCCTACCCAACAGGAAAAAGCCGTCAAGCGGATGATAGATTTAGGCCCAGCCGCAGAAATAAACGATCTAATTCGAGAATTTCGGCAAGCTTCAGCCTCACCCAAACTAACAGACTTGGGAGCCAGGTCTAAAAAACAGAAAACCACCGAAATTCAGCTCAAATCTTATATAGTATCAGGCATAAAACTGCGCCAAGCCATTTACGATCCGATCCGCACCGAAATCGGCGAATTTCAGCATTTAATCCTTGCCCCCGATGGCGATTTAAACCTCGTCCCCTTTCATACTTTACCCTTAGACGAAACCGGAAACACCCTGCTGATGGACAAATACCAGATTAGTTACCTCAGCAGCGGGCGCGATATTTTGCGCGGCAAAATGCGCTCGAAACGACAAGCAGCTAAAGCCCTAATTATTGCCGATCCAAACTTTGACTTAGGCGCGGAAGTAGCAACAGATTTAAGTCTGGAAAATTTGACCTCTCCCCCAACCCCTCCCCTGCAAGGGGAGGGGAGTAAGAGCAATTCTCCCCCCTTCCCTTGCAGGGAAGGGGGGCAGGGGGGG
>DNGG01000391.1:0-5995 GCA_003486675.1 Cyanobacteria bacterium UBA11372 | reverse complement strand
GGGGGCAGGGGGGGTTAGGTTTCTCCGAAGATAACAATCAATTTAATAATCCTAAACCTCCAAAAACCATGACTCCCAGCCAAGTGTTAAATACCCTCTCCAGCGATCGCTTTCACCCAGCATCGGAAACCCGACTTTTAGGAGAAAGCGTTGCCAACAAGCTAGGAGTTAAACCCTACATGCAAGACGACGCATTAGAATCCCATTTACTCAACAGTCACTGTCCCCGCATTTTGCTAGTTGCCACCCACGGCTATTTTGCTCAAGAAAAACAGCAAGCTTATCTAAATTTAATCAGGCAACTCCTCAACTGTACCAACGGCGAAGAGCTAGAAATATTGCTCGCCCACCCTCACCTGTTAGACCAAAACTTATTATCAACCATGAAAACATTAGCAATAAAGCTAGCAGAAAACAGTCACGAACAATTAGCAAATTGGTTACAAAATTACGCCATTGTGCTATTATTAGAAATATTAGCTAAAACTAGCCAAGAGCGGCAAGACAGACTGGCAAACGCCCAACTAGAAAACCCGATGATGCGTTCCGGAATCGCCTTAGCCGGAGCAAACACATGGCTCTCTGGCGGCACTCTACCAAAAAAAGCAGGTAAAGGATTGCTATTCGCCCAAGACATCGCCGCCTTAGATTTATGGGAAAACGAACTCTCAGTTCTAGTCGCCTGTGAAAGTGGAATTGGCGACGTAAAACTAGGCGAAGGAGTATTTGGAATGCGTCGCGCTTTTCCTGTAGCCGGATGCAAAACTTTAGTCATGAGTTTGTGGAAAGTTCCCGAAAAAGCCAGCGTATTATTAATGGACAGATTCTTTAACAACTTGGAAGCCGGAACAGGTCGTGGGGAAGCCTTACTAGAAGCTCAAAATTACATTCGCACCATCACAGTCAGGTCATTAAAATCGTCCGAACTTGGCTTAAAAGTCCTCGATGAATTGGCAGAAATCAAAGTTTTATTACCGGAAAATCGAGACAGCCAATTAGATTATCGACCATTAGAACACCCTTATTTTTGGGCAGCGTGGGTATGTCAGGGAGACACGAGTAGTTTTAAATTGTAGGAAAAAAGGGTAGCGATCGCTCTTTGTGGGGATGGGGGTGCGATCGCCTTGTAGGATAGAAAAATTGCTTGCGTCTCCAAATTTTCATGACCGATCCCAATCAGGAACAAGCCCGCCAAATTCTCGATACCCTGGCATCCATTCCCTTTGAGCAATGCCAACCAATCAGTCGCAACTTTACCAACATTCCGCCTCGCTCTGGACTTTACGCAATCAGACATCGCACAGAAGGACTACTTTACATTGGCAAAACCAAAAGTTTGCGAGGGCGTTTCTCCAAGTGGTCACAAAGCCTTCCTATGGGCATGGCTCGATCGATACAGTGATGAAGATGTCCGCATTGCCATCCATTTGCTCTCACCCTGGGAAACCCCTGCACTACTATTAGAACTAGAAACAGCCATCTTACGAGCAACTGAGCCACCCTACAACGTCCAAATTCCTCCAGAAAGGTAGATCCATGCAGACTACTAGCTTAGAACAACTATCTGCGGCTGATGCTCAAGCTATCCTCGATCGCCTACCCGAACGAATCCGACTCGCTCTTGTTGCACGCGCTGCTGAAATTGAGTACCCGATTGAAACTGTTGTCGAAATGGCTATAGCTAGCTTTCTTGATTCTGAAGCTTTGGGCTTTGCGGACTGCAAACCAGGGCGCGGTCAATAGTTGCTTGTTCAAAGAGCGATCGCCCCTAAGAAGGAGTTCTAAATGCGATCGCTCTCAACATCAGTTTAATCAGTTCATTTGGTGTAGGAATGGGATAGTTTTCTGCTTCAAATTTCTACTTCAGCACGATTGACATACTCCCCGCCGTATAACGGGCGGGGATTCTGGTTCATGGTTCACAAAAGTCCACTTGCTATATCAGGTTGCCCATCAACAGTAGAGGCGGTCTTCTCCCCATGCTTTCGGTTTTCCAACCCAGATTCCCAATGCCCTTGGGTACTGTTGTTTTGCCACTCTACACCTAAAATCTCCATGCCCTTTTTGAGTATGTTTAATGCCGCGTTGGTATCACGGCAAATCTCAATACCACAACTAGGACAAGAATGAGTTCTGGTACTTAAGGACTTTTTCACTCGATGTCCACAACTAGAACAATCCTGGGAACTATAATGAGGCGATACAGCCACAACTACTTTATCCCAGATTTTGCCGTAGTAGTCCAGCCACTGAGTGAATTGATACCAACTAGCATCAGAAATTGACTTAGCCAAATGATGATTTTTGACCAGATTCGACACATTTAAATCCTCGTAGACGATCGCATCGTTAGAGCGAACCACGCATCGAGCTTGTTTAATTGCCCAATCTTTACGCTGTCTTTGGATTTTCAGATGGAGTCTTCCTAGTCTCTTTCTGGCTTTATGGTAGTTATTTGATTGGGGTTTTTTGTCCTTGACAAATTTCTTACTTAATCGTCGTTGCAGTTTTTTCAAACGTCTCTCGGATTTCCGAAGATATTGGGGGTAAATCACAGCATTATCGTTTTGGTCTTTGGTGAAATATTTTAGCCCCAAATCTAGCCCGACGACTTTACCCGTAAATTCTCCCGGTTCTTTTCGTTGGGCGTCAAAACAAAATTGAGCGTAATACCCATCAGCTCTACGTAATAATCGAACCCGGTTTATTTTGAGTCGAAATAGGTCTGACCTAGTTGTTCTATCGCAGTACAAAGATAGAGTTCCAATATTGAAGCCATCGCCCAAATAAATACTTTTGCAGTCGGCTGATAGCTTCCAGCCTGATACCTTGTATTCCACCGAACGACAATGCTTTTTGAACTGAGGATAACCTTTCTTCTTCTCCTTTTTTTTGCAACGACTATAGAAGGTAGAGATGGATTGCCAAGCTCTTTCTGCACTAGCTTGACGTGCTGCGGAATTTAACTTCTTGGCAAAAGCAAATTCTCTGGCTAAGTCTTTGCATAGCGAGTACAAATCGGCTTTACTAACTCCTTGATTATCCATCCAGTATCTGAGCGCCTTGTTTCTGATGAATTGTGCTGTACGAATGGCATCATCAATCGCTTGGTATTGCGCTATTGTTCCGTTTAGTAGCTTGGCTTCTCTAACTATCATGAGACAATTTTATCACCAAACATTGCCAATAAAATATTAAAATCTAATTAAAAGCCGCCCTGGAAGGGGCGGGGCTTTAGACCCAAATTTTTGGTAAAATCCGCACTATCATCCAAGGACGTTGAAGTTTTACCCGATTCCTAATAACTAAAAGATTGTTGGCAAGTACAGCGCCTTTGAGGTTGACACTCAGCTGCTCGATCAACAACGTGGCGATGTCTTCTACTTCTTGTGGTTGCAAACTCATTCTCACACCGTCAAAATCGCGATCGCGGTAGTTGCTGATGCGCGAAAGTAGCTGCGCGATACTTTGATCCAAAGGTTGCGATACCATTGAAAAAATCCTTGTTTAGAGGGTTTGACTGAGAAGGCGGTGGACTGTGGTAGGTGAACCGCCTTCTCTATTACCATTAAATCAAGTTAATTTGTAGTAGTCAAGTTAACTTGGATTAATTTTTTGTAGTAGAAGCTTGTACAGATGAGTTCAGGTAAAAAATTTATGAGCCTCAGAGAGTCACTAGGACTCACCCAAAGGCAGATTGCAGAAACAGTAGGTGTAACCGATCAAACCGTCTCTAATTGGGAGCGTGGTGTTCACGTTCCACGCCTCACCTTGAGGCAAACTGTTAAGCTATGCCACATTACGAATCGCTCGGTGGAAGATCTAGCTGAGTTGTTTGAACCTGAAAAAGATTTCGACTGAGTAGCAGTACAAGCTCTTTCCAGAGCTGACAGCGCTTCTTGTGGTTGCAAACTCATTCTCCCAGCATCAAAATCGCGATCGCGGTAGTTGCTGATGCGCGATAGTAGCTGCGCGATACTTTGATCCAAAGGTTGCGATACCATTGAAAAAATCCTTGTTTAGAGGGTTTGACTGAGAAGGCGGTGTACTTTGGTCGGTCAACCGCCTTCTCTATCACTAATAATAGTACTATAAATAGTTTAAATCAACGAACAATAGTATTATTTTTTGTAATACTATTATATTGCTCATATAAGCTACTTCTATTATTAGATGTAGCACTAATTAAAGTAGTACTATCGAAGCTGATAAAAGTAGAGTTTGGATTATGCCCGTAGAAATCAGGCTTAAGCAAGTCAGGGAGTCTCGTGAGTTGAGTCAGTATGAACTGGCTAAACTCACTGAGATGTCTCCTCAAAATATTCAGAAGTTAGAACAAGGTAGGGCGAAAGGGATTCAACTCGATACCCTAGAGAAACTTTGTGAAGTTCTAAATTGCGAGATTCAGGACTTATTGGTGAGGGTAAAAGAATGATCGATCCACAAACTATCATCCCTCTCACTCTGCCTTTAACTTTTGTTGACGGCTGCATAAATCCGCGTATCGTTTCTGCCATAAAGCTTCGAGTCGAGACAGCGCT
This sequence comes from Cyanobacteria bacterium UBA11372, assembly GCA_003486675.1. Lineage (GTDB taxonomy): Bacteria > Cyanobacteriota > Cyanobacteriia > Cyanobacteriales > Aerosakkonemataceae > Microseira. The sequence continues at coordinate 1,454 of DNGG01000391.1, read as the reverse complement.
TCTTGGGTATAGCGCTGTGCTTCTTGCAAGATTAAATGCCCCAGTTCGTTGAGCGCATCTAAGTTTCGACAGCTGCCGATCGAGGTTTGACAGGCTGCAATCCACTGCTCTAATTTGCGGTAACTCACGAAATAACCGCCGACTCCTTCGATATGCACCCATAAAACGTTATGCCATTTTTCCCAGTTCAGAATCCGCTCTTGGCTGATTTTGAGAAGTTTGGCGATCTGTCTGAGGGAGATGACAAAGGTTTTGGGGTTGATGCGATGCCGTAGCGATCGCATCCCCTTGCTGTAACAATTCATGCTTGACTTTTGCCAAAACCAACTGATACTATGACACTATAGGCGGTAAATAAATTATATGTCAATACCTTAATTCAATGTTTCAGAATTTCCTTCGTCCCCAAATCCAGCGATCTTGGCAACTAAGTCTAGATGTTTCGACTTAGAACGAGTAGGCGCATACAGCCCATTTTCCCACTCGCTAACGGTTTTCTGGCGCACACCTAACTGTTTTGCAAACTCTGCCTGTGTTAATCCCATATGGAAACGCAACAATTTGATCGAGCTGCTATTCCAAACTACGTTCCCATCTAAGCGCTGTACTTGATGGCTAATCGTCAATTGACGGAATGTCACCGACTGCCGATCAAAATCGACATTTTCAACGCGATAGCCAGCGTCCATCCAGGCAGATGCTTGCAGCGCGCCTTTGCTGCGATTGCTCCACCACGCACGCCCAGATTTGGCTGAATCGGGCAACGAGTTGTCGATCAGCGCCTCGATTTCAGCAAAGGTAAGGATAATTTCGTTTTGATTGCTGCCACGCAAAAATTCTAGGAGTGGCTGGTACTTGTTGCCCTCCTTCTTCATGTCTTCTGGTTTTTATCTCCGGTAGGGGTAACAGATTTAAAGGTAACAAAATTCGACCATCTACCCCTAAAAGGGAGCGATCGCTTTTCCACTCAGACTGTGAATTGGGATAAAAACAGTTTCTTTCAACCTATCTATTTCTGCTTAAACGAATCCAACAGTCTGAGCAACCAAGTCAAAATGCTTAGACTTCGATCTCGTCGGCTCATACAATCCTTTTTCCCACTCGCTGACTGTTTGCTGGCGCACACCTAACTGTTTGGCAAACTCTGCCTGTGTTAATCCCATATGGAGGCGCAACAATTTGATCGAGCTGCTATTCCAAACTACGTTCCCATCCCGGCGCTGTATTCGATAGCTAACCGTAAATTGACGGAATGTTACCGACTGCTGCTCAAAATCTACATTTTCAACGCGGTAGCCAGCGTCCATCCACGCAGCAGCTTGCAGCGCGCCTTTACTGCGATTGCTCCACCACGCACGCCCAGACTTGGCTGAATCGGGCAACGAATCGTTTATCAGCGCCTCGATTTCAGCAAAGGTAAGGATAATTTCATTTTGATTGCTGCCACGCAAAAA
>DNGG01000355.1:386-6125 GCA_003486675.1 Cyanobacteria bacterium UBA11372 | reverse complement strand
CTTTGCAGCGTTAATTTAGCCGTACTGCCATCGGGCGCATTTCTGAGAATATCAATCACCGCATCTAACTGAGACAGCGCTGTCAGCAAAGCTTCTACTAGGTGGCGGCGTCTCTGTGTTTGTTCTAACTCGTGGGTATATTGGCGAGTCAGCGTTTGCTCGCGGAAACTCAGAAATTCTTGCAATACCTGCTGCAAGCTTAACTGACGCGGCTGTCCGTCTACCAACGCCAAAATAATCGTGCCAAAGTTGCTAGAAAGCGCAGTTTGCTTGTAAAGCTGTTCCAGGACATCTTGGGGATTGACTTCGCGTTTGAGTTCGATGACGACGCGCATCCCATCGCGATCGCTCTCATCCCGCAAATCGGCAATGCCCTCAACTCGCCCCTGGTTGACTAATTCTGCCACCTTTTCGATCCAGCCAGCCTTATTCACCTGGAAAGGCAACTCAGTCACTACAATAGCCTGTCTCTTGTGGCGTCCCCGACTTCCTTGAATTTCCTCAATTTTGACCACACCGCGCACCGTAATGCTGCCTTTACCCGTCGAGTAAGCTTCACGGATGCCTTCAGTTCCCACAATTTCGCCCCCGGTGGGAAAATCTGGCCCCGGAATCAGTTCTAGCAGCTTCTCAAACGGCAATTCGGGGTTATCGATCAAAGCAATTAAACCATCGATCAATTCCCCTAAATTATGCGGCGGTACGTTAGTTGCCATTCCCACCGCAATTCCCGCGCATCCGTTGAGTAACAAAAACGGCAACTGGGCAGGCAATACGCTTGGCTCTTGCTGGGAATTATCGAAGTTGCTGATAAAATCAACTGTAGCCTCGCCAATTTCCGAGAGCATTGCCTCGTGACTGATGGCAGCAAGGCGCGTTTCCGTATAGCGCATCGCTGCCGGAGGATCGTCATCTACCGAACCAAAATTACCATGTCCCCCCAGGAGGGGGTAGCGACAGGAAAAGTCTTGTACCATCCTTACTAGGGCGTCATAAACCGCCTGATCGCCATGAGGGTGATATTTCCCCAGCACGTCCCCCACCACGCGAGCGCACTTGCGGTAGGGGCGATCGGGTGTTAACCCCAACTCGTGCATCGCATATAAAATGCGACGGTGGACGGGTTTTAACCCATCGCGGACATCCGGTAATGCTCTCCCGACGATGACACTCATGGCATATTCAAGATATGACCGTTGCATCTCGGTGTGCAGGGCAGTAGTGATGACTTGTCCCGAGAGAAGGTTTAGTTGTTTAGCCATGAGTCTAATTCCTTATGAATACAAAAAAATAACAAAATCGGTCATGAGTCGTGGGTTATCGGTCATGGATCGGTCGCCCTTGAACAACTGACTGCTGTAACGGCGCATCTACTGACGAGTGATAAAGGACAAATGACTCTTTTCACAGTAGTATCAAACGGCAGAAGCAAGGGTGTCTTACTCCCAATTAAGTAAAAAGGAAAAGCCATGAAGACAGTTTTGATTGTCGAAGACGATCCGATAAATTATCGCGTTTTCTCCAAGATTCTCACCAAGCGCGGAGGCTTAGCAGTTCAAGGAACCGAGGACGTGGAAGAGGTGATACAAATTGCTCAGTCTGGGAAAGCCGACTTGATTTTGATGGATGTTTCCCTGGCTCGCAGTGTATACCAAGGTCAGGCAGTTGACGGCATTAAGATCACCCAGATGCTCAAAGCTAATCCCCAGACTGCCAACCTTCCTATTATCCTGGTCACGGCTCACGCGATGGAGGGCGATCGCGAAACCTTTCTCAAGCAAAGCGGTGCGAATGGATACATCTCTAAACCCGTTGTCGATCATCAACTGTTTGTGGATCAGATTATGGCACTGCTGCCCAAAGATTAACTAGCTTGTGCCCCACGCATCCCCCCCTGCCCCCCTTAACCAGGTTGGCAAGAAGGCTCGCTTGTTGCCCCAAGCCAGCTGGCGCTTGTTATTAAGTACCTATGTACTATATTTAGCTGTTTGGGGCAAATACCGAGCGCGTTCTTGAGAAAAACCCTTTCTCTCAGGGTCGCTAGCCAAATTTTGCTACTGGGTTTTTGGCATCGGATAAATTACCATTTTAGGTGCTGCCGTGCCAGAGTGCAGATCGCTTTTGCCGTCGCTAGCAACGCCAAAAGCCTCCTATAGAAAAGGGAGTTTTTTCTGCCACGCTGCACCGACTGCCGTATATTTGATACCTAAGAAACCGCATCTATGCCAGAGCGCGGAGTGTCAATTTCTCCCCTTTAGCACGGCAGGTGCTTTTTCAGCCCTTATTTTTAGATTTTTTTAAGATTTCCCCTGGGGGTTTGATCCGCAATCTTAGTAATTATTTAAACAAGAACGCAGAAATTAATTTTCTCTCCGACCGATGCTCTCGTTCTACTATAGGTAGCATTACTAAAACCAATGGGTATAAAACAGTTACTTCAGTAATTTTACTGAAGTAATATTTGTTAGTTATCAGATAAATTATAAATGGGACACCTGTAAAAACTCTATTACCCAATTGCTTTGGAATTTGGGAAGTAAATCATACAGCAGCAAGAGCAGATTTTCATGTACGGCTTAGTGAATAAAGCAATTCGCGACATGGTGTGCGATCGCTTCGGTGAAGACAGCTGGAATCAAATTAAACAAAAGGCAGAATGTCAGGTAGATACTTTCCTCAGTATGGAACCCTATCCCGACGATTTAACTCACAGATTGGTAAAAGCAGCTAGCGAGATTCTAGGATTATCAACTGCGGAAATTATGCAAGCCTTCGGGCAATATTGGGTGGAGTACACCGCGCAAGAAGGCTATGGCGAACTGATGGACATGAGCGGCGATACTCTAACCGAATTTTTGCAGAATTTGGACGATCTCCATGCCCGTGTCGGTATGTATTTTCCCCAATTGAAACCCCCGTCTTTTGCCTGTACAGATTTATCCGAAAATTCAATGAATTTGCACTATCGTTCCACCCGTAAAGGACTCACTCCAATGGTAGTTGGTCTTTTAAAAGGTTTGGGTATAAGATTCAAAATAATAATTAAGATTAGCCAAATTCAAAGCAGGGAAAATGGAGCAGACAGCGACGTGTTTTCAATTAAATACAAATCAAATTAACCCTACCCAGGTTTATCCACAGATTAGTCTCCCGCCGGAGATGTTTAACAAAGCATTTCCGTTTCATTTAGCCTTCAATCGCCAGTTGGAGATTGTACAAGCGGGAGACGTTTTGCAGCGCGTCACTCCCAAACCTTTACTAGGGAGTCCGCTCCAGGAACACTTTACAATAAATCGTCCCAACATCGCGGTTGATTTTGATGCGATTGTCAAGCAGCCTCGCTCCCTATTTATACTCGAATCCCTGCATAACAAAATGCAGCTAAAGGGACAGATGATCTATGTAGAAGAACAGGAAATCGTATTCTTCCTCTGTTCGCTTTGGGTGACTGATACTGCAACGCTAAAGGGTTTCGGTGTTAAGCTGAAAGATTTTGCAATTCACGATCCAATAGTTGACTTTCTGTTTCTGCTCCAAGCTAGGAATACAGCTTTAGAAGATGCCAGAAAATTAACCGAAGAACTAACCGAGCAACAAGGGAAATTACAACAGGCGCTCGAAATTCAAGAGGATTTAACTAAAACTGCCGAAATCCAAGCCCAAAAGTTAGAAAAAGCGCTCAACGAGTTGCAAGAAACTCAGCTACAACTGATTCAAACCGAAAAAATGTCTAGTTTGGGTCAATTAGTGGGGGGTGTCGCTCACGAAATCAACAATCCGGTGAATTTCATCTATGCAAACCTGAGCCACGTCAGCGAATATACTCAACAATTACTAACTTTAATCGACCTTTATCAACAGCACTATCCCGAACCCAAACTGCCAATCCAGGCGTGGAGTGAAGAAATTGATTTGCAATTTATCATTGAAGATTTACCGCCAATTTTAGCTTCGATGAATGTAGGAGCAGAGCGCATCCGCAATATTGTCTTGACTTTACGCAACTTCTCGCGGCTGGATGAAGCGGAAATGAAACGAGTCAATATTCATGAAGGTATTGATAGTACGCTGTTGCTTTTGCAGCCTGCTTTAAATGGTAAACATAATTGTCCCGGGATTGAGGTAATTAAGGACTATGGCAAATTACCCTCGGTTGAATGTTATGCGGGACAGTTAAATCAGGTTTTTATGAATATATTGTCAAATGCGATTTATATTCTGCACAAACGCGACATATACGCATTACCCGAAACAATTAAAAAATACCCTAGTACGATTAAGATAGAAACTCAACTACTTGAAGCGAATTGGGTCAGAATTAGTATTAAAGATAACGGATTGGGAATGATGGAAGCAGTCAGAAGTAACATATTTGACCCATTTTTTACGACCAAGCCCGTAGGATCGGGGACAGGGTTAGGATTATCGCTAAGTTATCAAATTATCGTAGAAAAGCACGGCGGGCAACTGCGGTGTATTTCTGATTTGGGAGCAGGGGCAGAGTTTCAGATTGAAATTCCGATTCAGCAGCAAGAAGTGCGGGTGTGCGGGTGAGCGGGTGTGCAGGTGTGCGGGTGTGCAGGGGAGATAAGGGAGATGATGCAGATGAGGCAGGTGATGGAGATAAAGAAGTAGAAGTAATTACTTACCCATCTTCCCCATCTCCCCCATCTCCTCTGCACACCTGCCCACATCCACACCTGCTCAACTTACTGGGGAGGGCGTTGCTGTTGTTGCGATCGCTGTTCTTGCACTTGGGCAATTGTCGCTTGAATTCTGGGGGTAGCGAGGAGTTTTTGCGTATCTTGAATCAAGCGATCGCCCCAAAGATTTTCCTTTAAAAAGTCTACATTGGCGTAACGATCGTCGGAGCGCAGCGCCGCTTCTCCCAACGCGATACCTTGTTCGCGATCGCCTTTAGCATACAACGCCACGGCGAGCGCCAATTGGGGTTCTGCGGCTTCTTTATCAATTTCCACCGACTTGCGCCACATACTTATTGCCCCGTCTATATCACCTTGTTCGTATTTAATCAAGCCGATATTAGTCAGTGCAGGCCAAAATTTTGCTTCCGCCGCGATCGCTTTTTCATAAGATGCGATCGCTTCGGGAAAGTTCTTTAACTTATAGTAGGCGTTGCCCAAATCAAATAACGCTTCCGGCACGTTGGGTTTAATTTTTAACCCAGCTTGGATTTCTGCGATCGCTTGAGAGTATTGCTGCTTTTGAAAGTAAGCCGATCCCAATGCAAACAAAATCGTCGATTCATTTGCATTCAATTTCCTCGCCTGCTGCAAGGCGGCAATGCCTTGATCTATTTCATTTGATTGTAAATACAAGCCACCCAACAAAAACCAAGCTTGAAAGTTCTTCGGTGCTAGCTGCGTTGCTAGTCGCGCCCGGGGTAAAGCCAGTTCGTATTGTTGAAATTGCGCCAACTGTGCTGCTTCCTGTGCCAAACTCAATCCCTGCTGCTCTAGTTGAGTCGAGTTGAGTTGCAGAGTATGGGGTATTAATGCCTGCGCGGATGCAGGCTTGGTCATATTTAACAGACCAAACACGAGGATAACAGAAAGCCAGGGATTGCGATTGGGCATATAGCCATTAAGACAAAAAGGTTTTTCCAGCTTAAATCATAGTTGATTGAGAAGGGAGCAGGTGTGCAGGTGTGCAGGTGTGCAGGGGAGATGGGGAGCAGGGGAGATGCGGAGAATATAGCGGCTTGCAGCCGCGTGAGGG
>DNGG01000355.1:0-147 GCA_003486675.1 Cyanobacteria bacterium UBA11372 | reverse complement strand
AGCGTTATCGCTTCGTTTGTGTAGTGGCACCCTTAAGGGTGCCCGCACACTGCTGTCGAAGGTGTACCTCACTCAGAGAGCAATCCGCTATATAGATTCAAATTCCCCTTTTGCCCACCTGCCCCTTTTGCCCACCTGCCCACCTGC
>DNGG01000654.1 GCA_003486675.1 Cyanobacteria bacterium UBA11372 | reverse complement strand
GAAATTAAAGGTTGGAATTGGGGAGCATTTTTAATGCCTTGGTTGTGGCCTTTTACTAATAAAGTGTGGATTGGACTTTTATGTTTAGTACCCTATGTAGGCGGAATAGTCCCATTCGTATTAGGTGCGAAAGGCAACGAATGGGCTTGGAAAAGTAGAAAGTGGCGTAGTATTGACCAGTTTAAAGCCCATCAAAGAGGTTGGGCGATCGCAGGACTTTTTATTGGCATTCCTACGGCTTGGATTTATATAGCAATCATTACATTTATGCTACTTGATTAAACCTTAGCTAAACAGAGCAGTTTCCTCTTTCCCTGTCGCTGGAATAGCAGCATTTATTAAAGCCAATAATGGCCCAGCTTGCTCTTGTCCATTAGTCGCCATCTCGCTATGACATAGATAGACTCGCTCTCCAGCGCGCCCCAACAAATCTCGTAAAATTCGCCGCAGTCTTTCTTCATCTGCCATCAATGCGTCTTCTTCAGTCCAGAGGCGTCCTACCCTATTTTGCAGAAATAAAGGCGCGCCAAAAAGTGCAGCTACCCCACCACTTAACCAAAGGGGAGAACCAGCATCGATCCAAAATTGCCACTTGTGAAACCTTCTACTAGAACGGTATTGAAAAATAGTCGCTAAGGTGACAGCATTGCTACCAAAACCAATTGCTCGTACTGGATAGGGGTTAGCCGTAACTGTACCGCGCCGCAGCATTTGAATAAAGCGTCCGACTGTAGTATGGGATGGAGTCTCTCCTAAGTCGCTTTGAGAACGCATCCGCCCATCCACTTCCCAGTAATGTTGGGCAGTTTCCAATAATTCTCGCAACGCGGATAATTGGTCAAAGGGTAGATAGCTGCCATTCCATAAAAAGCGTTGAATCGCACGATCTAAAACGTGGACAAAACTGGGGATAAGACGCTGTTCTTGTTGCGATCGCTGCTCCTCCAACCAATTTACAATCCCCTCATAAGCTTTTGTCGCTTCATATCCCAACCTATCCCAGCGGGAAAATACTTTCACTGGCAGTAACTTGGGTAATTCTGAATTTGGTTCAAAACAATAATCTGTCAATAAACCGGCGCGAACTGGGTCAATATTAGGAGTTAATCGCGATTGGTAATTGGTAATTGGTAATTCGTCATCAATAGGGGTGGTATTAGTGAAATTGTTTTTGGTAACACCCGTAAGAGGGGCGGGTTTAGTTAAATTGTCTGTTGTAGTTGAATAATCTTTGGTAAAACCCGCCCCTACAATTCGACTGTTATATTGCGTACTTAAGACGACGAGCATTTCAGCAACGGCGTCTCTGTCTACTAAACGCCCTAAACCAGGATAAACGAACGCCAGAAGGGTGAGTAAAGCCCTGATAATGGGCGAACTGGATAAAGGACGCTGATCGTTGAGTGACTCTACGGGGATGCCTTTACTGGTGAGAATTTCTGCTAAAGTATAGCGGGCGATCGCATCCAACCCCGGTGCAATTATCGCCACTTCTTGGGGTTGTACCTGTCCTGACTTTACTGCAACTGCAACAGCTTCGGCAGTTTGTCGTAAAAGTTGGGCGCGGGATATGCTTTGCATTGACTGCACGCTTGGCGGTAGTGAAAGCAGAAATGCCGGATCTCTGACTGCTTCTACGATTTGCATTCCCAATGTTTCATCTAAGCAGCTAACCGGGCGATCGTTCAAGGTTTGCACCTGACAGCGGGATGCCAATCCTGCCATATAATCCGGATCGGCTCCCAACCCGACGCGCACGCCGCCATTGGGGTTATAGGTAAACGCACCAACGACACCATTATTTAGAAAAAAGTCAAATAGATAGCGAGCGATCGCGGGATAATCATCCACATCATCCGCCAATACCAACCGATACCGCCGAGTTAAATATTGCTGATAAGTTGTATCCGGCAATAAATACCGCCAATACAATTCATAAATTAAACCATAAGTCAGAAATCCCCGTTCCAGGCACCAATTTTGCCAGCGCAAAAGCAACTCACCTACGCGATTTTGGATTTTATCTCGTTCCCTGACTCGTTGCTGGATTGGAAATAAAGTACCAAATACATCTTCCTCTTCTATCTCCGCTTCTTCCTCATCCGCCTCTCCCTCTCCCTCTTCCCTCTCCCCGTATCCCGCTTCCAAAATGCTTTGAATTTCTTCGATTGGGGTTGCACTTGCACCTGCGAGTAGCAACAAGTCTAATGCACGGCGTACTTGCCGATACTCGCTTACCCCTGTTTGTTGCCAAATTCCTGCGTCTAACTCAAGACGCCAAAGCGCAGTTGCTAATTCTTGCTCGGTTTCTGGACGTAGGCGGATGGGAAATTGCGATCGCAAGTTCAACCGCTGTATTAATAAAGGCCAAAACAGAATCACCTCATCCTGCAAAAAGCCCAAAGGTGTGGTAGTTTGAACCTGATACTTTCCTGTGCTGGCAACTGCAATGCGCTCAGCCAATTCTATCCGGTTGTCCCCATTGGCAGCAAACGCTAAAACCCCACTTGGTGTTTGCCGCAGACTCAACCATCCAGAGCTGCTAGATTGAACGCGGCGGCGACTGGAAGAACCCCGCCGGAGAGTATCCCCGCTTTGCATCCACGAGCAAAAATGCTCTACCAAGCGAGTTGTCTTGCCACTGCGGCTGGAACCAGCGATCCAAATTGACTGAGAAATCATCGCTCAACCTTCAGCTAATCTGTTATCATACCACGTACACGAAACTTAAAAGTTCTGCGAATCTCGTCGCGGTTAAAAGCACGATTCCCTAGTCTCGACTTTGTTTATTCTTGTCATGAGAAACTCTATTTTACAAAAAATCAAAGCTTCAGTTCGCTCTGCCAACCAATGGTTTTCAGAGACGCCAGAAAGATCCCTGGAACAAGCTTATAATGCTGCTTTGCAAATCAAGGCGATTGAAGACGAGCATTTTAATGGCAAAAAGATATCGGCTGATTCCGCTGACTATGGTGGCAGCGTCATGGCTTATTTCCATGCCGAATTAAACAAGAATTTAAATATTGCCAAGCTGCGGCTAGCAGCATTTAACGCCACCCATTCAGTTTTAACTTTTGTCAATCAAAACACCGTCTCCTCGAATCAAGTTTCGGTCAATTCCAATTCTATAGGAGCAAGAGATCAACCTATTATCATTTTAGAAAAACTTAAATTCATCGATTCTGTCATCTCAAGGTATACGGGAGAACCCGCGCAGCCCAGACCCGACTCATCTTTATCTTTAACAGTTGTTCCTAAAGACGTAAAACTCACAACAAGTCAACTTGAAGTCACCAATTTTAACGGACAGGTTGCATCCGAACCACCAGAGATAGGTGATAAAATTGAGAATATTTCCGATCAAACAGGAGTTTTACCCCGGTCTATTTTAAGAACTTTCACCAGATTGACAAGAGAATTAAATCCCAAAGCCGAAGAAGATGTAGTCAAAAAATTTCGCACTTCCCAAGCTAAAACAGCAATTTCTCTCAGGTTCATTTTACTTCTAATTGTTATTCCACTATTAACGTTTCAGATTTCCAAACTATTCGTTGTTGGACCTATCGTCGATCAAAACTTTAAAAAACCTCAAAATCCCATCGGAATTTTCCTAAATGAAGAACTGGAAGAAGAAGCTTTACGAGATCTACAAAGATTTGAAGAAAAACTCAAATTTGATGTTTTAATTGGTAAATCGCCCGAATTGTCCGAGGAAGCGAAAGAAGAAAAAATAAAAGATAAAGCCAAAGAGCTTGCAGATGAATATGCTCAAACCAGTGCCGACGCTATTAAAAACGTCTTTTCAGATCTGTTTTCCCTATTAGCTTTTTGTTTGGTGATCTTGAATAGTCGGCGAGAAATTGAAATTTTGAAATCATTTATCGATGAGATTGTCTATGGACTGAGCGACAGTGCTAAAGCATTTATTATTATTTTATTTACAGATATATTTGTAGGATTTCACTCTCCCCACGGTTGGGAAGTGATCTTAGAAGGAATATCCCGACATTGGGGACTGCCAGAAAACCGACAATTTATCTTTTTGTTTATTGCTACATTTCCAGTGGTTCTAGATACTATATTTAAGTACTGGATCTTCCGCTATCTGAACCGAATTTCTCCTTCTGCCGTCGCCACTTACAGAAATATGAACGAGTAATAGAAAATGAGCAATTACCACATTTTAGACTTCCCAGTCAAGATGAGTAGCGGAAAAAATTGCAAAAATTGTAGTTGTCACAGCTATCTGCATTCCTGGCACGAGGCAAACGCGGTAACATTTTATTCCTCAAGCCTCTCAATACTTAAATAGCGGATAGGTTGCAGGAGGGAGGAATCGCGGCGATCGCTCCCTGCTGAAAAAAACCTATATATCACAGATGGTACAGGCTGTAAACTAGAATTGAATGCTTATCGGTGAAAAATTTGCGGTCAGACTTAGAGGGCGATCGCCTCCCATGACCAACCAACGGTCGTCCCCCAGAACATCATTATTATAAGAGAGCAGCGATCGGGCCATTGGGTTGGCGATCGCGAAGACAACAAGGAAGAGTCCGCCATACCAAATACTGATCAGCCTGACAATAGCAGCCAGTCGAATTGCAGAACTATTGTACTGCAATCAGGCTGAAACATGCTCCCAGAGCCAAAAAGACACAGTAGCCTACTCCCCTAAAAAAAAATTTTCGAGTTCTTGCACAAAAACAGAATAAATCTGTTATGCTTGGAAAGCGTCAAAAAAACGGGAGTTGATCCTGGGTTCTAGGGGCGCACCGAACCTAGACAATAAAATAGTTTGAAAGCCAGACAAGCACTAGCTGTTAACCTTTTGGTTGCAGATTATGGTGAAGGCTAAAGCGATCTCTAATAGGGAAGATCTCCCTCAAGGAAAGTACGGGATTACCGAAAGCGATCGCTGCTATAAACCTGTCAGATTATCAGCGTGTAAACAAATCAAACTGGTAAAGCTGAATCTACCTAAGACCAAGAGTTTAAAAGCAAAATCACTAACTTTTAAACTGTTGACCCCTTGTAAGAGGTAAACCATAAGCAATAGTAACAAAGAGGAAAATCAGAAAAATAAATTTGATTTTACACTTGACGAATTGCAAAAAACCTGTTACATTAAAAAAGCGGTGGTGAGGAAACAAACCACGCAGGGAACCAAGAAAAGTCAATAGTTTGAAAGCCAAATAAGCAATCCAATTATTATCGTCAAAAAAATTGATGGGTTTTGGGGGAAACCTCAAAACCAAATCCAACAATAGTTGGAATGCGAAAATTAGAATTTTCGGTAACAACAAACTCTTAATTAATAATGGAGAGTTTGATCCTGGCTCAGGATGAACGCTGGCGGTCTGCTTAACACATGCAAGTCGAACGGGAGTAGCAATACTCTAGTGGCGGACGGG
>DNGG01000200.1 GCA_003486675.1 Cyanobacteria bacterium UBA11372 | reverse complement strand
CCCGCGTCTTCCCAACTCCCCGCATCAAATCCCCAGTCTCCAGTTTCCTGTACCAATGGTTCGCGCAAAGAGTCACCCAATGGCTGTAAGTGACCCAAGGGAGGCTTAGAGCTATGTTCCGCAAAAATGGTTGGAATTAAAGAATCTTTGAAACCCAGAGGCTTTAAAGACATAACAAGAGCCTCCCATCAGATTTTATTACCGACTTACTATAGGAAAAACCCCGATGCGTGGCGTCCGGATTGGAGTTTGATTGCCCCGCCGCCTTCAGATTTAACTACTTTCAATCCTTCATAAGCTAGGGTTAATTCTTCAATCGCAACTGTGTTAGAATTTGCTTGGAGTGCTGGTGCTTTCCACCCGATGGGAACTGCCGCCATTAACGTCCAACACTGCATGGTTTCTCCCGCTTGATTAAACACTAAAATATTGACGTTCCGGCGTTCTTTTTTGCCACCGCTGAGGGTGTTGTTTACCCACTCCCAAAAGACAAAATCGTCGGTAATTCCGCGCTTGAGGGTGACGTCTGAAAATTCTGCTTGACCTAAAATAATCCGCTGCTGATCGTTAACGCCGCCTTCGTAATAAGTTTCTTTCTTAATTTTGACCCCTAACCCAGAACACTCGCTGAACGAAGCAGTAATATTACTTTCCATTTCTACGTAGAAGCGGTTAGCGGTTACGTAGTTTAATTCCTGGGTGACAACTCCATTTTTAGACATTACCTTATCCTCCTATTTCCCGTGCGATCGCTTTGATTTCTCAGCTCCTCTACCATCAATTCATACACGCGATCGCTCAACCTCCGCAACCATATCGGATCGAGAATAACCTTATCAATTAACTTCCCCATTTCATCCTTCTTGCTCATAATATCCTCTCCCTTCCTTCTGCCTCTACTTTCTGGAGCGCCTTTTGCGCTTCACTTCCTTTGAGATATTTTTCTCAAAGTCACCAATCCAGCCTCCCCAAGCAACCTTTGTCCCTCATCGGTTTTTAGAAGTTCGGCAAATTTTCTCCCAGCTTCTCCCCGTTGCGTATCTTTTGGATAAACTACTACCAAACGATATCTCAACGGATACCGCTCCGAATTAAACGCCTCCACATCAGGCCAATAACTTCCTTTATCATTGCATAAATCCGTCGTCGGTTCTATCGGTTTTATTTGACCATCAACCTTCTGCACTAACGCCTGAACCTCTCGACCTTTTCCTCCTACTGCTAAAGGATACACCGCACATTGATTAAAAACTCTGCTGAGCAGACCAAATCCAATCCCCACGGTTTGATTCTGCTCGAAATCTTTTAAAATCTCTCCCAAAATATAACTTTCATCTATCTTTTTTTCATAAAGACTTCTGCGTTTTTTTTCTATAATCTCTTGTCTTTGCCATCCAGGTTTATAATCATACTGCTCGTTGATTCTAGCAACAACACCCTCGCTGATTTTTTGTTTTTCTTCTATAACTTCCCGAATTACTTTTTGCTTTAAATCTATAAACTCATTAGGGGTTTCTCCCTTAAAAACTAGCTGCTCAAAAAGTTTGATTGCTTTAGGGTTATCCAGGGGCATATAAAGTTTTATTTCCTTTTTAATACCTGCCGGAGGCGACCAGTTTTCCAGATTTCCCGTCGTGTAAAGTTCGCGCAATTGGTTCAGAGTAATTTTTCCATCCAACGCACTGGGAATACTCCGATCTCTTTTGTTATCGCTAAATGCTACAAACACTACCAATCCATCGTAAGCAACTTCCTCTTGCTGCAAATCATCGGGTAACTTATCGCTATAACTTGTGAGTGCAAAATTTGCCCTTCCCGCACGAACTTCTTCTATAACATCAACATCCTGTTTTGCAGTATTGAACGTATAATTTGCTAACCTCGGTTCGCGTTCTTTTAATTCTTGGTCTAGGCTTTTTCCATAAGAAACTAAACTAAAATTACTCAACACATAATTCCAAATTCCGTCTGCTTCAGTCGTGTATGTGACTGGAACCGTTGGCACTTTATCCACTTCTACTAAACAGCAGGTTTTCGGAGAAAAATCTAAATCTGGGAGTTTTGGCAGGGGTTTAGCTCTTAATATATACAAAATAATTTGCCACAAAAACCACGCAATTAACCCAAATGCGAGAAACTTTAATAACCCTCGTAAAATTGCATAATTCTTGCTTTTTTCTATTTCATCTGGCTCTACAAAAACCTCTTCTGGCGCGTCCATTATCTCTTCTTGCGCCGGTGCTTTTAGTGCTTGACGCGCCTCAAAAGCTGTTTTAAATGGTGGATCGATTTCTAACAAACGATAGATAAATTTTTTGAGTCTATTATCTTTAATATCATCCCAATGCTCTTGAATTTTGGGATCAAGCGGCTGATTGGAGATCGGGTGTACATCTGTTCCCGACAATAAATAAAAGCTGACATATCCCAGAGCTTTTAAATCTTGTTCTGGTAAATGGTTAATAATTTTGACAGTGGGTGGCTTAAACAAATCTTCCCACAGAGCTAGGTCGGATACGTAGATAAAAAATTGCGGTTCATTAAATGCAGTCGGCTGCTGGTTAATTGCAATTGCCAGACTATCCAAATTAAGATTACCGTGAGCTAAGCCTTGCTGCACTTCATCGCTAGAGATTCGCAACTTTTGGGTGTGGAGGAACCAAAGCGTTTGCAAAACTTGATATAAAACTTCTCGTACCTGCTGGGGAGTCATGGGGCCATTTTTGAGCAGGTATTCTCGTAAGGTGATACAATTATGAATTGGTGGCTCGATAATTAGGTAGCACCGTTTTTCATTTGGGGGAGCGATCGCATCCCAAGGACTCACCAAGCGAAAATCCTGTCCCCCTCCATTTTTCAGATTCAAACTCGCCAATCGCTCAAACTTATCCTTCCTTTCCCTCGCCTCTTGCTTATTAAAATCTCTATCTGGTAGCAAATATTCTTTAATTAAAATTGGCTTGCTATTAACAACGTGAATCCCTTGATATAAACGCACCCTTTCCCCATCTTTAAGCAAGCTTTCAATCCGATACCTCCCCCGACGACCGCCTCGCAGTTCCTGCTCTTTCGGTAAAATTGGAATATCTTCTCCACCCCGCGATTTTCTCCTTACTAACCGCTTTGTTTCAGTTATTTTAACCGCAGTTGCTGTTTCTGTTTCTTTTTCTTTTATCTGCCCGCGTACTCGATTAGACTTCTGCAAAAACTCTTGTGGGGTGGGCGTCTCGCCTGCCTTTGAGTTTCTTTTCTCTTGAGGTGTATTATACTCGCGCACCGGCTGTGCTTTTTCTGGAGGTTTTTTTCCAAAGGGAACCTCAATTTTTTCATATTCATCTTGCGCGCGTCGCATCGCTATCCGGGAGATATTTTGCCACGGGTAGCGAATGAAATTTGTTACCTCCCTGACGCTGCTGCCAACTGAATTAACTAAATCGGTGAGTCTCACCGCGATCGCTCCTAATTTTAGATTTTAGATTTTAGATTTTAGATTTTAGATTTTAGATTTTAGATTTTCAATATCCTATATTAAATCTTATATTTTCAACTTTAAATCTGCAATCTGCAATCTTAAATCTAAAATCAAGTTTCTTCATCCAATTCATTAATCCGACGATAAAATTGATACAAATAATTGAGGTCGGTGGCAAACAAGCCCTCAATTACCGCCGGAGTTACTTCATCTAATGCACCCAACCTAGTAATCACCCTGGATAAAATAATCACCGTAGAATACGCAGGATTTGACTTGACGCGGGGGTCGCGCAAAGGCACAATTTCATCCATCGCTTTGGCTAAACGCATTATGCCTTTGCGGTGCAAATTTCCCTCTGCATCCAGATACCCTTTAGGTAAAGTAAATTCAAA
>DNGG01000559.1:7701-9981 GCA_003486675.1 Cyanobacteria bacterium UBA11372 | reverse complement strand
TAAGCTAGCGGACATCATATTACACCATTAAAAACACTTGCATAACTCAGCGAAATATATCAAAACAGTTTATCTTAGGCTGCGCCGATGGTTTAAGCGCGATCGCTCCCAGTTTCGTTCTTTTTCTCCTCAGCACGCTCTCTCACAGCTTTAGCTGCCAAATGAGCGAGTAGGTTGGCTAGCGAACGATCTTCTTGTTCTGCCCATTGTGACAGGGCTTGATATACATCTTCCGTCAAGGTAACTGTAACTCGCAGGCGTGGTGGCATTTGTAACCATTGTTTGATTTCAACAACTCAATTATCGCGCCCAGAATCCTTTGCTTTCTGCGCTTGGCGCTCTTTTACAGCTTTGGTTAGCAGGTAGGTTGCCAAACTGCTGATCGATCTGCTTTCTTCCTCTGCCCATTCCTCCAAAGCTTTCTGAATCTCCTCTGGCAGGTATGCAGTAACGCGCCCGCGTGCAGCCATTCTTCTTACAGCCAAATCTCTTAACATAGTCCATCTTACGCTGCTGCGAGTCGAGACAGTTATAAATGTTACATTACACACCTTTTTAATTCATTATACGTCATAATGTGTTATTTTTAAACCAAAGTCAAAAGCCAGCCCGAAACCGTGGAAAGTGAGGGCTGGCTCTGGCTCCGCTAGTGATTTGGAGACAAATTCTATTATGGCTTATCGTGAACGTTTGTACTGTTGGGCGATCGCTCGTCTATTGCCGAATCAGCAATGGATAATTATTGCCCGGTTTCGCAGTCGCTCAGATGCAGAGGGTCATTTTCAATTTCTGCGGCGAAATACAGCCAATGTGCAATTGAAGGTTGTGTTCGATATGCAGACAGAGCAATTGTCTCTAGCACGGGCTGGCGATCGCACGTAATATCGAGTAGAGACGTTACATGTAACGTCTCTACCTGTATGTTTAATGCCGTTATGGTTAATGCCGTTGTAGGGGCGGGTTTTACCAACCAATTTGTGGAACCACTTGCATATTTCGTTAAACCCGCCCCCCGCGCGATGCCGATGCAACTGGAGATGATACAAGCGATCAAACCCCCAGAAACCCGGTTTGTCTAAAAAACCGGGTTTCTCATGCCCAAATCAAAGCTCTTGACTATATTGCCCGCACTGTTGTAAATCAAAGAAGCGACAGACCAACTCCCCCGATTAACCTAATGCTAAAAATAAAACCTTTAATTGTTAGCTTATCCGTAATGTTACTAGCTATGGGTGCTGGATGTACGGGAAATTCGGAAAAGAACGCTGACGCCCCTGAAGCTAGCCCAGTCAAAAAAGAAACACAAGAAGTGAAATCGGAATCTCCAGCAGCGCAAGCAAGTAAACTGGCAACCTCTCCGCCAAGCAATCCAGATCCAGCAATGCAACAGAAAACGCAACAATACGTTAAACAACTCGCTGCTAAAGGATTTACGGCGAAAAATCAAGGGATATGGATTCAATCGGGGAATACGCTGTTAGCGAATCACCAAGGTACAGTACCTCTACCGGCGGCTTCGCTGACTAAGGTGGCAACCAGCCTCGCAGCGCTTTCTACCTATGGTGTCGATCGCCAATTTATCACGGAAATTGGGGCAACTGGGTCGATTCAAAACGGCGTGTTGCAGGGAGATTTGGTGATTCAGGGGGCAGAAGATCCGTTTTTTGTTTGGGAGGAAGCGATCGCTCTAGGCAATACTTTAAATCAGCGGGGAATCAAGCGCGTTACTGGTAATTTAGTCATCGTCGGCAAGTTTTACATGAATTACGAGCAAAGCGCTCTCAAATCGGGTAATCTGCTCAAACAAGCATTGAATTCTCGTCTGTGGACTGCACCCATTGTCAATCAGTATCAAACTTTACCTCCAGGAACCCCGCGACCCCAAGTTAAAATTGATGGTTCTGTGCAGCTTTCTCCCATCACTCCCAGTCAGGTAACGCCCCTAGTGCGTCATTATTCATACCCGCTAACCGAACTGCTGAAAAAAATGAATAGCTACAGCAACAACAAGATGGCGCAAATGATCGCCGATTCCGTCGGGGGTGCAAAAGTCGTAGCAGAAAAAGCAGCCAAAGCAGCGGGAGTTCCTCAAAAGGAAATTCAACTAATTAATGGTTCTGGATTGGGAGAAGAAAATAAAATTTCTCCCCGCGCCGTCATAGCAATGTTTTTAGCAATTCAGCAATATCTGGAACCTAAAAACATGACAATTGCCGATGTTTTTGCCGTTGTGGGACAAGATCAAGGCATCTTAGAACAGCGTCAAATTCCGCCCCTATC
>DNGG01000559.1:0-7404 GCA_003486675.1 Cyanobacteria bacterium UBA11372 | reverse complement strand
CAGCAAGGAATTGTTTGGTTTGCGATTCTCAATTCTGGGGGAGATTTAGAGAGATTCCGCGCCGAACAAGAGGTGCTGTTAAAAAGTTTTGTGCAGCAGTGGGGAGGAGTGTCGTCATCCCCTGCTGAGTTAACTCCAGAGGGTAACAAGAAAACCTCTCGCGACGAAATTGTGAATTAGTCATTGGTAATGGGTAATGGGTAATTGGTAATTGGTCGTTTGTTCAAGTTGGAGGTAAATTATGGAACTCAAGTCAGTTGTGATGGAAATACCTGAAGGCAGTAACATTATTATTGGTCACAGCCACTTTATTAAAACAGTCGAGGATTTGTACGAGATTATGGTGGGGACTTCGCCACAGGTAAAATTTGGCATTGCCTTCTGCGAAGCATCTGGACCATGCTTAATCCGAGTGGTAGGAAATGATGCATCTTTGCAAGCAGTGGCGACTAAAAATGCACAAGCACTTGCCGCCGGACATAGTTTTGTGATTCTGTTAAAAGAGGCTTTCCCGATTAACTTTTTGAATGGCATTAAGCAGTGTCCGGAAGTTTGCACAATTCATTGCGCGACAGCCAATCCCGTGCAAGTAATTGTGGCGGAAACCGAACAGGGACGGGGCATTTTGGGGGTGGTGGATGGATTTTCGCCAAAAGGTGTGGAAAGCGTTGATGATGTGAAGGCACGCCAGGAATTTTTACGCAAGATCGGTTATAAGCTCTAATAGGCTTCTCCAATAATTCTTGTGGGATAGGCGTCTCGCCTGTCTTTGAGATTATTTGTTGGAGAGGTCTAATAGGCTTCTCCAATAATTCTTGTGGGATAGGCGTCTCGCCTGTCTTTGGGTTTGTTTTTTGGAGAGGTCTAATGTATGGCAGAAAAACTGGTGCCACCGATCGCTGAAGAAGCGATCGCAGCAACCGTCAGCCGACTGGCACAAGAGTTGGACAGAGATGATCAAAATCGTTCGCCGCTGCTGGTGGGGATACTCAAGGGTAGCTTTATCTTTCTGGGCGACTTGGTGAGAAACATGAAGACACCCATCCGCAGCATAGAATTCATCCGCGTCTCCAGCTACGGTTCTTTTACATTGTGTGCCTTGCTCGATAAACCCGCCCGCAGGCAGGTGCCAGTCACGATTGATTATTTAGGGCTGACGGTAAGCGATCGCTTCGTGGTAGGGTATGGTATTGATTTTGACTAGAAATACCGACAACTTCCCGCCATTTATGCCCTGGAAGAATAAAATGGAGTTGAACAGCCTCCCAACATTTAGCAGGAGGTGGGCTATGTTAAGTTTTAGCGTTTCAGGGAATATCGTAGATATTTTCCACAAAACCATTTTTCCGGGAACGGTGTTGGTTGAGCAGGGACGGATTCGTTCTATCCTACATAAAGAAGATAGGCACTACGACAACTACGTGTTACCAGGGTTTGTAGATGCCCACATTCATATTGAAAGCTCGATGCTCGTACCGTCGGAATTTGCTCGCTTAGCGACGGTACACGGGACGGTGGCAACGGTTTCTGACCCCCACGAAATTGCCAATGTATTAGGTATTTCCGGCGTCCGCTTCATGCTTGCTAATGCCGCCCAAACCCCATTTAAGATTGCTTTTGGTGCGCCTTCCTGCGTTCCAGCAACGCACTTTGAAACAGCAGGCGCGGCACTTTCCGCTATTGAAATTTGCCAACTATTCGAGCAGGATGGTATTTCTTACCTAAGCGAAATGATGAACGTTCCGGGCGTTCTGGCACAAGCACAAGAGGTGATGGAAAAAATCCGGATTGCTCGCAAATTTGGATTTCCAATTGATGGTCACGCACCGGGATTGCGCGGCGAGGAAGCAAACAAATATGCTGCTAATATTTCCACCGATCACGAGTGCTTCACGCTGGAAGAAGCACTAGATAAACTAGCAGCCGGAATGAAAATTATCATTCGTGAAGGTTCGGCAGCGAAAAATTTTGAGGCTCTCCACTTGCTGATTGATTCCCACACCGATCGGTGCATGTTTTGCAGCGACGATAGGCATCCTAACGATTTGGTCAGAGGGCATATCAACGACCTCGTGCGGCGTTCTGTAGCTCTGGGGCACGATGTGATGAATGTGCTGCAAATTGCTTGTGTTAATCCCGTGCTTCACTACAAGTTAAATGTAGGATTGCTGCGAATTGGCGATCCTGCCGATTTCATAGTAGTAAATAATCTGCGGGAATTTAAGGTGCAGCAAACTTATTGCCAGGGTATCTTAGCAGCAAAATCAGGAACGGCGCTATTACCAAGAGTGGTTGTGGAACCAGTCAATTACTTTGCCACTTCTCAAAAGAAAGTCGAAGATTTCCGCCTACCTGCCTGCGGCTTAACCGTGCGAGTTATTGAAGCAATTGACGGTCAGTTGATGACAAAGGAAAGCCACGTTCCTGCTCTTATTAAAGATGACGAAATTAGCTCTGATGTTGAGAATGATATCCTGAAAATTGCTGTTGTGAACCGTTATGTTGATGCTCTGCCCGCCGTGGCGTTGATTCGCAATTTTAATCTGCAACGGGGTGCGATCGCATCCAGCGTAGCCCACGATTCGCACAATATTATTGCCGTCGGCACCAGCGATGAAGAACTTTGTCTTGCCGTGAATGCCGTGATTCGCGCTCAAGGGGGTATAGCCGTTGCTGAGGGGAAATCGGTTGAGGTTTTGCAATTGCCCGTAGCCGGATTAATGAGTGTAGAAGATGGCTATCAGGTAGCAACACAATATTCTCACCTTGATACCTATGCCAAGCATCTGGGTTCGTTACTTTCAGCCCCGTTCATGACCCTTTCCTTCATGGCTCTCTTGGTGATTCCCGATTTAAAATTGAGTGACAAGGGACTATTTAGCGGCAAGGAATTTCATTTCGTGCCACTCTGGAGCGATCGGAAATAGATGAAATGGTGATTAGGGGCACGGCATGATATTGATTCTTCTTTATACCAAAATATTTTGGTTGCCGTGCCCCTACAAACCGATCGCCGATGGGTGTTGTTGCAGCAGGTGGCGGACTTCTTCATCGGTGGTTTGCTCGAATTGATCGTACCAGACGCTGATTGAATAAAAGCGTTCTGGTGTCACCAGAGATACAACTTCGTCTACTTCTGCTTTCAATTCGTTGTAGGTGCAAAGAGGCGCTACTGGTACGGCTACGATAATGCTAGCTGGTTGTTGCTGTCGCAAGGTGGCGATCGCAGCCCGCAAGGTTGCTCCCGTGGCTATTCCATCATCCACCAACACGATCGCCAGCCCCTGCAAATCGGGGAAAGCTCGCTCGCCCCGGTACGCGCGATCGCGTCTTTCTAATTCTTTCTCTTCCAACGCTACCACCCTGGCGATCCCTTCCTGGGAAACGTGCAGCGATTCCACCACATCGTCGTTGAGTACCATCACCCCACCCATCCCGATCGCACCCATCGCCAATTCTTTGTTTCCGGGTGCCCCCAGCTTCCGCACCAGACAGATATCTAACGGCAAATTCAGTGCCACAGCCACTTCATACGCCACGGGTACGCCCCCACGCGGCAGCCCCAACACCAGTACGTCGGCGCGATTGGCGTAAGCGCTCAGCTTTTTAGCCAGCTGTTGTCCCGCTTCAGTTCGGTTGCGAAATCGCCTCATTTTTTTCCTCCCTTGGGTGGAGCGGCTGCGTTGCAGTTTTTTAACTCGTCGCGCTCAAGTTCCTACCATCCCCTTCAATTTGGTTGGCAAATCACCCGCGATCGCATTTTCATTGCCAGTAGGGACACGGCAACCAAGATATTTTGATCCAAAGAAGAATGTTGATCGTGCCGTGTCCCTACTCACCTTGCTTTGTTGGCACAGGTAGCCTTGGCGCTTCTGGGTTTCCCGCCCCCTCGATTAACGGGTGAGGTTCTACGGGTATTTTCCAATTTTCTGGCATTTGAACCCCATCCTCAATGCGATCGCTGGGTACATCCCAAGGGTCGGGTATAAGTTGGGCGATCTCGCCTAGCGCTGCTTTGCGAGGCGGATCTCTCGATAAATTTTCTAACATCTTTTTATTCTCCTGCTTTTTGGCTATAGCCAATCAACTCTTGTTTATTTAATTATCAATTTTTCCCCACTGATTATTTTAACACATTCTTGCTCAAAATTTTGCAAATTTTTGTTGCCTTATTTGATTGAGACTGTATATGTTCTTACAAAGTGTTTTGATGGGTCAGATCGATAATTTCACCAAAGCGAAAATCGCGGACTAGCTTGGTGAGAGCAGTGGCGAGGGTGGTATATTCGGCTGGAATCTCTTTGAGCAGTTGAAAAATCCAGCTATCATCGCAGTCAACCGCAGCCTGATGCAGTTTGGCGATCCAATTATCGGGCATTACTCTCAAAGCGGTAGGAGTCAGGTTTAAAACCGGGGGTGGGGAGACTTCGCAACTTTGGGCAGGTGCTTCATAAAGGTAACGCAAGCCGAGAAGATCGGCTATCTTGGCATAGATAACATTGGCTTGAAACGGTTTACTAATAAAATCGTCACAACCCGCTGCAAAAATAGCGGCGCGATTTTCTTCAAAAGCAAAGCCAGTGACAGCAACGATCGCGGTGGCTTGTCCTTTAGGAGTACTTTTGATTATCTCTGTTGCTTCATAACCATTCATCACGGGCATTCGCAGATCCATCAAAATCAGATCGGGTTCCCATTCTTCCCACAGTGTCACGCCTTCTTGCCCGTTTTTAGCTTCCTTGACTTCAAAACCAACCGATGTCAGCAGCTTTGACAGCAGCCAGCGGTTTTCCGGTTGATCTTCAACAATTAATAAGCGAACTCGTGGTTGGTTGGGTGCTAAACCGACGATTCGACGAGCTTGTTGTGGCTCTGTAAAATCGGTTGCGCTTGCCAAACGCACCGGAATATCAAACTTAAATGTACTTCCGGTTCCTAAAGTACTGCTAACGGTAATATCCCCACCCATCAAGCTGACAAACTTGCGACTAATCGCTAACCCCAGTCCCATTCCGGCTTGCCATCCTTCAGTTGTGTTAATTTGTACAAATGGTTTGAATAAAGTTTTCAATGCTTCGTCTTTTAGGCCAGAACCAGTGTCTATAACTTCAAATAATAAACGGTAATTGGTAATTGGTGAATTTCCCATAACTCGCAACGTCACCGTACCAACATCGGTAAATTTGATGGCATTGTCGATCAGGTTAACTAAGACTTGCCGCAACTTTTTTTCGTCGGCGGTGATGCACTGGGGAACGTCGGGCGATCGCTCAAATATCAAGTGGATTTTCTTGGCAGATGCTTTCAGGCGCATCATCTCTTGAATGCCATTTAGCAGTTGGTACAAATCAAAGTTAGCTTGATTCAGCTTGGCAGTACCGGCTTCGATTTTTGACAGTTCCAGGACGTTATTAATTAAATCCAGCAAGTGTTGACCGTTGCGATGAATAATCTCTAGATGGGATTGATGTTCTAAAGCTATTGTTGCATCCCGTTCAATGACTTGAGTAAAACCTAAAATAGCATTGAGTGGCGTTCTGAGTTCGTGACTCATATTGGCGAGAAATTCGCTTTTAGCACGGTTAGCTGCTTCGGCGGCTTCTTTGGCTTGTTGTAGTTTGGTTTCTACCAGTTTGAGTTCGGTAATGTCAAAAATTGCCCCATCTAGGAAGAGAATCTCTCCGTTGGGTTTGCGGATGCCTTGACCTTTTTCGTAAACCCATCGGATGCTGTTATCGGCACTAACGATGCGATATTCGATTGTATAAGGCTGCTGCTCTTGGATGGCGCTATCGATGGCAATTTCCACGGTTTCCCGATCTTCAGGATGGATAATACTGGCAAAACTCCGCACTTGATTGTTAATAAAATCAGATGGGGGATAACCGGAAAGTTGGGCGATCGCATCGCTGATAAACTCCATTCTCCATTCGGGATCTAAAGCACAACGGTAAATTACCCCCGAAATGTTAGAAACTAAAGAGCGAAATCTGGCTTCGCTCTCCTGCAACGCCAGGGTATCCGTCTGAATTCGATCCGCCATGCGATCAAACGCTACCGATATTTGCGTCAGTTCATCCCATCCTTGCAACTGGGCGCGAACATCCAGCTTTCCTTGGGCTAAACTATTGCTGGCTGCAACTAACTTGGATGCCCGCTGCGTCAAGATTTTGTCAAACAGCAACCAAACCGCAATGCAACCAGAGGTAATTACAGCAATTGATTCGAGCGATCGCTGTAAAGCATCTGCATACGCCGCGTTTTTTTCCGCCGAAATGTCATACTCTACCAATAAAATGCCGACTCTGGTTGGACGCAGTTCACCAGGTTTAGCCCCCAACAACACCGGATAAATTCCCCAGATCTTCCGTCTATCCTCAGAAAGCAAAACTTGCGCTGACATCTTTTCCCGCACAAGGGAAAATGTACTCAAGCTCTTCGCCCCAGGGGTTTCGCTGAGTGGAAGCTGCCGCAGTTCGTAACGGGTGGATAGCATGACGCGGTTGTTTTCATCGCACAGTAAAACCAACCGCAACTTGGGATCGCTTCCCATTTTGCTGATAACTATTTCCGCTTGCTCGACATCGCCCCTACGGTATAAATATTCCAAGATCCCGGAAGTTTGACTCCCCACTAACTGGAGATCGTGGACTGCGTGTTCTTCTTGACGGGAGCTAGACAGCGATACTTCCCGTTGAAAAGAAAATACGCCCAGCAAGGTGCTGAACAATACCAAAATAGTTGGAATCGAGAAACGCAGAGGCAATGAAAAACGTTTCATGAGCAGCGTCGCCAAACCCGATGTCATGTACCTATTTTGCTTTACCACTTAGCGTTTTTGACGAACCGATCGTCCAGTAAGGGGGTGGTGTCCACTGCTTTAGGTAACAAATTGTTTTGTAACATCACCTGAGCCAGCAACTTTATGGTATTGAGTAACTTCGGGTCGGTTTGACTCAGCAATCTTTGGTTTTCTGGCAAGCTTGGCTGACTCAGACCTTCTAAAGATTTTAAGAACTGTGAGGGCGTTACACCCGTGCGCGGAGCAATTCTAGCAGCGGCATCTTGGGGGTTGCTTTGCAAGTACTCCAAGGCGCGAAACCGACCGTTAATCAAAACTTGTACCATATTTGGTTGGTTTTGGATCGCGCTGGCTCGCACGATCAAAACATCTACAATTTCCCCCGGAATTTGCTGGCTATCAAACAGTATTTTTGCACCCGTTGCCAATAGTTTGGTCAGGGGTGGCCCAAATGTTACAACTGCATCTATTTTTCCTTCTTTAAACGCTCGTTCGTGTTCCGAAACTTGCAACGGCACAATTTGCACATCTTTGGGTGACAAGCCAACTTTCCCCAAGGCACGAGTAATTACAAATGCTCCCAAAGCCGTTGATTCAACCCC
>DNGG01000020.1 GCA_003486675.1 Cyanobacteria bacterium UBA11372 | reverse complement strand
CGGATAAGCTATTTATCCACCTACAAAATAGGTGGGTTTGAAGCAGTTGATCCAGAAAAAGCAGCAGACATTATTTTTACAGCGAGTAAAGGCAAGTGGAAAAGTTTGAACCCTATCGCCAAACTTGAATGTGGGATAGATACGGCAAAAATCAAGACTCTAAAAAAAGTGTTTACTCTTTAACAGAAATTGCCCACAGAAATCGAGTTTCTAGCCTCGTCGTGCTTAAGTTTTGTTTAAGAAAGAGTAAAATTTCACCGTTGATGCGATATGCCTGCGGTACGGCGCCCAAGCGCCTACTACGAACAAACGGCGCGTGAAGCGAAGCTATCGCTCCAAGAATCGCATCCCGCACCCTACAATTCTCCTTGTCGCTGCTGACGGTATTTTTCCAGCAATTCCGGAAAATTTTTCAGATCGTCAATTGACTTCGGTGCTGGAAATTCTACCCAAGTTGCTTCCGCTTCTAATTTATCCATGTAAGCATAGAAAGCCTCATCGTCATCTCGATGCTTAAGAATATACGCGCGTAATTCCTTACGACTCATCGCCTTAAAATCTGGTTTCATAGAGCATATCTCCATCTTCCATTAGGAGGAATAATAATTTCCGTTTCTTCACCAGCCAAGAAAAACACATCACCAGTCCGTTCATCCAGACGAACTATAAAAATAGGCAAATACATCTTAGTTGCCCAATAACTGAGAATAAAACAACTCAACATCTGTTCTGCTGTAGGAATATTCCTTCCTCCTTTTCTATAGATATTCTAAACAACGATCGCCTCTCTCTACCTCTTCCTTGGCGTCCTTGGCGTCTTGGCGGTTCAATTCTCTTTCCCAACAGCCTCAGAAATACTTGACAATCCCCTTTCCTCTAATTTCCTCACCAAACCTTCTAAAACACGCCGTGCCATCAACGGCCCTTCATAAACCAAACCCGTATAAACTTGAATCAAACTTGCCCCAGCACTAATCTTTTCCCAAGCATCTTCAGCATTAAAAATACCTCCCACCCCAATAATCGGTAACTGCCCTTGAGTTTCGCGCCAAATAAACCTAATTACTTCCGTCGATCGCTGACGTAAAGGCGCACCGCTAATCCCACCCGCTTCTTCCTTAACCGAATTACCCGTGGAAACAAACTCGGTTTTCAACCCCTCGCGACTAATCGTAGTATTGGTAGCGATAATCCCCGCTAGGTGATGGGTTTGCGCCACCTGGAGGACATCCGCGATCGCATCCCACTCTAAATCCGGTGCAATCTTGACTAAAATTGGCTTAGCACCTTGGTTTTCCTGTTGCAGGGCATCCAAAATCGCACTCAACTGAGGCGCATCTTGCAGACTCCGTAACCCAGGCGTATTGGGAGAAGATACATTAACGACAAAATAATCCCCCCATTGTTTCAGCAACCGAAAACTTGCTAAATAATCATTGGGAGCCTCTGGCAAGGGTGTTACCTTAGATTTACCGAGATTAATCCCAATCGGTATACTGCGTGGACGATCCTGCCAAGTTTCACAAAGCTGGCTCGCCATCGCCGCTGCTCCGCTATTATTAAATCCCATACGGTTTAAAACAGCCCGATCTAAGGGCAAGCGGAATAAGCGGGGGCGGGGATTACCCGCTTGGGCGTGGAAGGTTACAGTACCTAACTCGGCAAAGCCAAAACCAAAGGCTTCCCAACTTCCTGAAGCAGTACCGTTTTTATCGAACCCGGCGGCTAACCCCATTGGGTTTGGAAAATTTATTCCCCAAAGCGTTTGTTTCAGGCGTGCATCGCTAAAGCAGCAAGATTGCTGCAATTGCTGGCGCAGCGACATGGTGGGGAAGCGCAACCGTTCTCGATCTAGCCAGCTTAAAATTGCTATGGTTTGTTGATGCAAAAATTCTGGATCTAGCTTTAATCCAAACAAAATTGGTCGTAAACCGGCTTTATAAATATCCAAGGTTCCAATTTATATGTCTAAGTGTTCCACGACGATTTTAAATTCTCCAATCCAGAATTTTCATACTTTCTAATATAAGTATTCATAAAACGCTTTCATTTCCCCGATTTAACGGGAGTTGTAGCAAATGGGTGAGCAGCCAAGACCAAATGAAGATAAACAGATTGTTACCTTGGGGCGCGTTCTCCAAACCCTCCGAGAAGAGGATAATGTAGATGTTCTAATTGAAACTACGGTCAATTATCTCCAAACAGAATTAAATTACAACTTAATTTGGATTGGTTTCTACGATCGCTTGGATCACCGAATCTTGGGCAAAGGAGGCGTTACCCCCAGCGGCGGC
Source organism: Cyanobacteria bacterium UBA11372 (assembly GCA_003486675.1). Lineage (GTDB taxonomy): Bacteria > Cyanobacteriota > Cyanobacteriia > Cyanobacteriales > Aerosakkonemataceae > Microseira. Next base: position 2,078 of record DNGG01000020.1, on the reverse strand, counting down.
AGCGGGTTTTTAAAGCAGCGATTTTTCCTCAATCCCGGGGATCTGCTGGAACAGGTGGTGATTCAGCAAAGACCAATCGGCGTACCGGACTTACAAGCAGAAACCCGTGCGGGGGAATGGCGCAAGGTAGCACAAAATTATAACATTCGGGGAACGCTGATTTACCCGATCCGCTACCGCGATCGCTGCTTCGGCGTAGCGCTGCTGGGACAAGAGGGGTGGGGCATTTCTCCCCGCCCTGACGAAAAAGCAAGGCTGTCCATGCTGTTGGGGGGAATGGCGGCGGCTCTCAATCAAATCGAAATTGATTGGCAGCATCAGCAAGCCAAGCGCCCCGACGAGCCTTTGCTGGCATTGCTCAACGAACTGCGGACTTTGCCGACGATGTGGCAGCGTTTAGAGGCAGTAATAACACGAACTCACGCATTTGTCAAGCCTACGCGCACGAATATTTACTGGTTTGAGCCAGAAAAACGCTACTTCTGGCGTCGAGTCGGGAGCCGAAGCACGAGCAGCATCGGAGGCAAAGACAGCGCGGCGGGGATTACCGTCCAGGAGGCGGGTGGTTTCTATAAGGCGATGGTAGGGGATCAAGTTGTCTCGATAGGGGAGGCGCACAGTTCGCTGAAGGCGGATGTCACGAGTCGGTTATTGCAGCGGTTAGGGGTGCGGAGTTTGCTGGCAGCGCCGATTTTGTTGCAAGATGAACTCCTGGGGTTTTTAGCGGTAGAAGGCAACGATCCGCGCATTTGGCAGGAACAAGAAAAAAACTTCGTGCGCGGTGCGGCGCAGTTAGTAGCTTTAATTGCCCCGATCGAACGGATGGAAGCCACCATCGAACAAACCAAGCAAGACCAAATTCTGACGGCGGAGTTAGCGCGAGCGATCGCTAGCGAACAAGACTGGCACGCCACGCTCAAAACCTGTGCCGACAACCTCTGCCACCGCTTACAGCAAGCGCGGTTTCTCGTGCTGCTGTTCGACTCAGAATCTGACAGGTTTGAAATTTGTTACCAAAACCATCCAGCAAACCGACAACCGCTAGGCGCGGCGCTGCGTCACGGTAAAGAAAGTAATTCCTCACAGCTCAACCAGGACTCATCAGCGACGATCCACTACTTACCTGCCCTCAAGGAGGTGGATTGGCAATTTTTAAGCAGCACCGAATCGGTGGAAATAGAAGATTTGAACGCAGATCTAAAACTGGCGACTTGGCGCGAGGGGTTGCTAGAAGCGGGGGTGCGATCGCTGCTGATTTCCCGCACCAGTTCGGAAGGACACCTGGAAGGACTGCTGGCGTTCGGTTACGAAACTCCCCGCACTTGGACTCATGCCGAACGAGAACTAATCCGAGTCGTGAGTCAACAGATTGGCTTGATTATCCACCAATGGCAGCTGCAAAGACAAGTCTTATCCCAGCAAAAAATCTTCCAGTCCTTGCAATGGGGGATCTCCACCCTCGCCTCTGCTCAACCCCTGTTGCCCGCTCAAGTAACACCAGACACCAGCTTGGAGATCCGCACTTACGAACAGACAGTTCTGCAACCCATCGCCCAAATGCTCGCCTGTCCGTTAGTTGCTTTGGTCACTTGGTCGCCGGGAGAGCCGCTGGGACGGATCGTAGCGAGTGTTATTGCGAACCAGCAGTTTGCCGTCAATTTAAATGCTGTCGTCCCCATCGATACGGATGGGCTGATTCAAGCCGCACTGGCGGAGGACAGCCTTGTCACCAAGGGGGTGGATCGGTTATCACCAAACACCAGAGAGTGGCTAATAGGCTCCGGCATAGGGGAAGTTTTGGTCATGGCGTTGCGGACGGCTCCCGAATACGAAACCACGGGCGTCGTGGTGGCGGCAGACAAACCAGGCCGTCGCTGGTCGGAAATGGCGCTGCCAGCTTTCGGCCTTTTGGTGACGCAGTTAGCTTGGTTTCGCCGCTACTTGATGCTGGCGCACCACCTGCAATCCCAGCGGCAAGAATTGGAACGCTTAAACTGGTACAAGCATAGATGCATGGAAGACTTCCATCGCTGCCTAGAGGCTGGGGTGAAAATGCTGTCCCAGTTAGACTCAAAAGA
>DNGG01000597.1 GCA_003486675.1 Cyanobacteria bacterium UBA11372 | reverse complement strand
CCCTCACCAATCTGACACAACTGGATCTCAACAACAATCAAATTGCAGATCTTAGTCCCCTGAATGCCCTTGAACGAGTTTCTGTATGGATTTATGGTGTTTGGTTGCCCAAAAAATATTTTTGTCCTCAACACCAGTGGCAGGCGCAATGGCTGTTGTCAGAAAACAACGCCGAAGTTCGCCGATTGCTGATTCAAACGATTGGCTACGACCGAATTTGTCTTGAATTGCAAGCCACTGAATTAGATTCATGGCGCGAATATACTTTATTAAAAATCGATATCTTTGATGACTTTGATGAGCATCGAAATAGACTTCCAACTTATCTATTAAAAATGACATGTCCTAGCACTGGACATATTCACGCCTTGCGCGTCCCACCAGATATGAAATCGGCGCGGGAAGCGATTCGCTGGGTGAATTGGGGTATCGATCCGGAAGAATTTGCAGTACAAACTTGAAATAGTGGGAATTGCATTTTAAAGCTGAGCGATCGCCATCCTATATCTACCCCAAAAAACTTGTTGTAAACTAGATAAATAAATCCCCAATCTAAAATCTAAAATCTAAAATCTAAAATCCTATGCTTTCTCCATTTCCAGGGATGAATCCCTATTTAGAACATCCCGAATTGTGGTCAGAAGTTCATCATCGATTGATAACTGCGATCGCGATCGCCATCGCCCCCTCACTCCGTCCTAAATATCGAGTCGCCATCGAAAAGCGCACCTATATGAGCGAGATCGAGGATAGTGTTTTAGTGGGAATTCCTGATGTGGCAGTATACTCGAAGCGCTCCCAATCTACAAATCAACCCGGATCGACTGTTGCGCTTGCTACTCAAACTGAAGCCATTTCAGTTACAGTCCCCTTACCTGAAGAAGTGCGAGAAAGCTATTTAGCCATTAAAGAAGGGGGAACGGGTACAGTTATTACCGTTGTCGAACTGATTTCCCCTAAGAATAAACGCTCAAAAGAAGGTCGAAAAGCTTATGAAAGCAAGCGACAGCAAGTTTTAGGAAGCCCCACTCACTTAGTAGAAATTGACTTGCTCAGAAGCGGGCAACCAATGCGAATTTTAGAGGAAATTCAGTCAGATTATCGCATATTAATTAGTCGAGGCGTTCGCGAAGCGTGCCGGAGGCATATCGCCGTCCCAAAGCTTATATGTATGCTTTTAGCCTGCGGGATGCAATACCCTCGTTTACTTTACCGCTGCGACCGGGCGATGTCGAACCATTAGTCGAGTTGCAAAATATATTAAATGAAGTGTATGACCAAGCATATTTCGACATGGCAATTGATTACAATCAAGAACCCGGACCAAAACTCAAACCAGAGGATGCAAGTTGGGCTTCGGAATTGTTGCGATCGCTCTCGCTACGCAGTCCAATTGAGTAAGAGATTCTCCTATGCTGTGCGATCGCCATCTCTCCAGCCATGTTGATTTTTTCATCATAATATGATATATTTCCCAATTAAACTGTTGCCATCGAAATTTTATCTTTAATGCTCCAAGCCAATATTGTAATTACTATTGCTGAAGTTGTCCTGCTAGTTATTACCTTTTTCCTGTTGAATTTGGTAATAGGAATTGTATTCAAGCAGGTTTCCAGAGTTTCCTGGGTTAGGAATCGAAACGAGCAAATTGGGACGAAAATAGAGACTTGGCGTCGTAATATTAGCCGATTGTTAGCTTTTACCTGCGGGGTGCTGTGTCTGCTGATAATTGGCGTCAATGGAATCGTCATTTATCAAGGCAAAAGTGTCCAGGAATATCAGCTTAATTTAATTGGGAGTATTCCGCCGCAATTTTGGTTTAATCTTTTTGGTGCTATCTTCAAAAGCGTTAGTTTGCTGTTGCTGGTTAAGTATAGTATACCTCTGCTGCATCGGGGTTTGGATATAGCTTGCGATCGCGCGCAAAATTTCGACCATATTACCGCCAACGATGAGAGCGTCGCGGCTTTTTTTAAATTGCTCAAAAATATCCTCACCAATAGCATTTGGATTTTAACAGTATCCCTATGTAGCCAATTTTTACAACTGCCTCAAATCGTCTCCTACTATTTATTTGTTACCTTAAAAGTTTACCTAACCGTTACTATAGGCTTACTAATTGTTCGCTCGCTTTCTGCCATTATTGATACCTTAGATGCCTTAAGCGTTGAATACTCCAATCCTGAAAACCTGCTGCGGTTTTACGAGCGGTTTCGTCACTTGGTTCCCGTATTAAAAAAATATCTGGAGTACGTTATTTACGTCGGCATGGCAACTCTGATTGTGCCGCAAATCGATTTTATCGCTTGGATGGCACCTTACATTCCCAAAGCGATTAATATCATCAGTGTTTTCTTTTTTACTGGCATTTTTATAGAAATTGCTAACCTAATTCTTGAAGAAATTATTCTCAGAACTGCCCATTTAACCGACTTACAAAGACAAAGGCGGTTAACCATTATTCCCTTGATTAAGAGCATTATCAAATATTTAGTTTACTTTAGCGCTGGGGTTGCCATTCTCAAAACTATCAACATTGACCCGACACCAATTTTAGCGGGTGCGGGAATTATCGGTTTAGCAATTGGTTTTGGGGCGCAAAACCTAATTAACGATGTGGTTTGCGGATTTTTTATCTTATTTGATAACTATTATTTAGTAGGTGACTATATTGAAGTGAATACTGCTTCTGGTTTTGTCGAAGCAATTGACCTGCGCACTACTCGCATTCGCCATATGAACGGACAACTTTACATTGTCCGCAATGGGGAAATTAAGGATATAATCAACTACTCGAAAGAGTATATTTATGCCGTAGTAGAGATTGCGGTTGCACCCGATAGCAATCTCGATCGAGTATATAAAATTTTAGAAGCAGTTGGCGAACAGTTCAAAGCAAGTTACGCTGAAGTTTTAGAACCAACTCAGGTGGATGGTTTAGAAAAAATTGGGCAAGAGGAATTAACGGTTCGCACCATTACAAAAGTCAAACCAGGAACTAGCCCTCACATGCAACGAATTCTGCGTAAAATGGTTAAAGATGCCTTTGATCGAGAAGGGATTAAAAATTTTTCTCCCCAAGACATCTCGGTGGAGATCAAAGATTAATATTTTGTCCTATAACATACATCAATTACTCTGAATCAATCCACCGCTCGTCTCTGACAAAATACCAGATCTATATGCCGCAATCTAAACCCTATCAACCCCTACTTTTACGCCTCCTCCACGGCGTCAATGCCATCCTCGTCATCGGTGCAGCCATTACCGGATTTTTGGTCTACGATAGCTGGGATGGTCGATTTGGCAAGCTAGGATTAACCTTAAAAAACCGAGATTTAATCGATATTCACGGCACGTTTGGGTTTTTCTTTCTGCCAGTTATGATACTGTTTACGATTTACAGCATTCGTGCGGGTTCTAAACGCTTGGTACAACCCGATTCTTTGAATAAACTGACGCAATTCGGAAAACCTATTTGGTGGGTAACTCTCCAGCGGTTGGCGAATACGTTGATGTTAATTGCAGCAATCTTTGCTTTAGTTTCGGGCAAGTTTCAAGATGAAAATTGGTTGCCTAATGGCGAAGTTAATCATGTCTGGTATTACATCCACCTGATTGCTTGGTGTGGGATTATTGCAAGTCTGGCGATTCACATTCTGATGAGCATCAAAGTTGGTGGAATTCCCTTAATTCTTTCAATGTTCGATACTAAATTCCGACCAGAAGAGCATCCAGCTAGATGGCCTGAACAAGTCAAGGCATGGCTGCGGCGCCCCCATTTGTGAGGTTGATATGAGCGGTCAAAAATTACTGGCGATCGCTCGATCAAACTCCCTCTCAGAAACCGCGTTTCTCCAAGAAACCCGGTTTCTCTAACTCTAGTTTAATAATTTTTTTATAAAACTATTGCATTGGGAACCAAATTATAGTAAAGTAACCAGCCAACAGGGAATGGACAACCATTACCTATTGCTATCTCACCGATAAAAAATTAAAAACATGGACGAAACAAAAGTGTTCGGAATGCCAGCGGAAAAAGGAAGATGGCTATTCGTTCCGCTTGGAATCATCGTCTTGCTGTGTCTCGGCACAGTTTATTCTTGGAGTATCTTCAGAAAGCCGTTAGAAAAGCTGCTCAATATCAGTGCAACAGAGAGTCTATTACCATTTACGGTATTGCTAGTCGTTTTTGCCATACTGATGCCAATTACCGGCTTTTTTATCGATAAATATGGCTCTCGCACGGTGACAGCAGTCGGCGGCGTTGTGACGGGAATCGGTTATATTTTATCGGCTTTTGCGTCTAATATTGCTTTCCTGGTATTTACCTATGGCATTATCGCCGGTGCCGGGGTGGGAATTGCTTACGGCGTACCGCTAGCAGTAGCAGCGAAGTGGTTTCCCGATAAAAAAGGTTTGGCAGTTGGATTAACCGTAGTTGGGTTTGGTTTGTCACCTTTAATTACGGCACCCATCGCTAAATATTTGATCGATACCTATCAAGTGCCGCAAACTTTTCTGATTTTAGGAATTGCTTTTACCCTGATTATTTTGGCAATTTCGACAACTTTGAAAACGCCGCCAACTGGATGGACGCCTGCGGGTTTTACGGCTTCCCAAGGCTCGACAATTGCCAGCAATCAAACTGTACCGATGATGAAATCTCCCACATTTTATGGATTGTGGGTATGCTACACTATCGGTACGTTTGTGGGATTGGGTGCAATTGGAATTTCTTCGCCAGTAGCGCAGGAAATTATTAAATTAGACGCAGGGACGGCGGCGGCTACTGTTTCTCTGTTTGCGGTGTTTAATGGTTTAGGGCGTCCGATTTTTGGTTGGGTAACCGATAGATTTAAACCGAAATATGCGGCGATCGCCAACTACATCCTAATCTTAATTGCCTCGATTATGATGACTCAGGCAGGTGCAGGACAAGTCGCAACGTATATCATCGCGTTTTGTTTATTCTGGCTATCTTTAGGGGGATGGTTAGCGATCGCACCCACAGCAACTTTAACTTTATTCGACCCCACAAACTACGCCAAAAACTACGGTATCGTGTTTACCGCTTACGGCGCCGGTGCTTTTCTCGGTACGATTGTTGCCGGTGAAATTCGCGATATCTTTGGCAGCTATACCAATGCTTTTTACGTTACGGGTGTTCTGGCAATTGTTGGCATTATCACCGCGGCATTCGTGCTGAAGCGGAGTCCTAGACTCGCATCAGAAGCAAGTTAATTTAATCCTCCCTCTCCCCAAAATCTGGTTTGGGGATGAGGGAGTTTGCGATCGCATTTCCAGTTTTTGT
>DNGG01000175.1 GCA_003486675.1 Cyanobacteria bacterium UBA11372 | reverse complement strand
CGCTCTGGCGTAGTTACAGTACATTTGAGCTAAATCTCTCCCGATAAAGCATCCATTGTTTAATCTGTAACTACACCAGTGAGCAGCGCTATAGCTATGTTCATTTAGTTGGAAAGGAAATAGTCATGGAAGCTGGATATAAACAAGTTCAAACTGAACCCAACAATCAATCGACGAAGGAGTTTATTTCTTTTCCACAAGAAGCTGTAGAACAGTCAATACCCGAACGTTTTTTAAAACAGGTAAAGTTTCAAAGCGATCGCCTAGCGCTCAAAACAGATAAATATCAACTGACTTACCATCAACTTAATCAATTATCAAACCGCATTGCCAGAGGAATTCTCGCCCAATCACACACCCAACCTGAACCAATTGCCTTACTCTTAGAGAGCGATGCGCCCTTAATTGCCGCCATGCTAGGAGTGTTAAAAACGGGTAAGTTTTATGTTCCCCTCGATCCGTCCCAACCTGAATCTAGAATTGGTTATATTTTAGCTGATTCTCAAAGTCGGTTAATTATTACTAACAATCAATATTTTAACTTAGCAAATCAGCTTGTTCCTGATGGTGTATCCATCCTTAATTTAGACGAATTGGATAGCGATATATCATCAGAAGAACTTAACCTATCTATATCGCCGGATAGCCTTGCATACATAATTTATACCTCTGGTTCCACAGGAAAACCCAAAGGTGTGATGCAGACTCATAACTATGTCCTGCATTTAACCAAAAGCTACACCAATAGCGGTAAAATTACCAAGCAAGACCGCTTGGCGTTGTTATATTCTCCGAGTTTTGCTGGTGCTGTGAGAGATATCTATTGCGCTCTTCTCAATGGAGCCAGTCTGCATTTCTTTGATGTGCAACAACTCGGACTGAATCATTTAGCTGCTTGGCTAAAAGAAGCAGAAATTACAGTATTTTTTGCTGTAGCAACGATGTTTCGTCACTTTGCGATGACGTTAACGGGAGAGGAACAATTCCCCAATTTACGCTTAATATTCTTGGGAAGCGAGACAGTTTATCAACGGGATGTTCAACTGTATCAGAAATATTTTAGTGGTGACTGTCAACTGATAGTCAATTTGGGTGGTACGGAAGTTAGCCCCATTCGTCAATTCAAAGTCGATCGCGATACGCAAATTACCACAAGCAATGTCCCCGCAGGATATGCCGTAGAAGACCATGAAATTTTACTCCTTGATGAACAAGGGCATGAAGTTGGTGTGGGAGAAGTTGGGGAAATTGTGGTCAGGAGTCGTTATCTCGCTGTAGGTTATTGGCAACAACCCGAATTAACGGCGGCTGTTTTCAGTTTTGACAGCCAAAATAGCCAAAAAAGACGCTATAAAACCGGCGATTTAGGTCGCTTATTACCCGATGGTTGTCTCTTGCATTTGGGTCGAAAAGATTTTCAGGTCAAAATTAGAGGATATCGGGTTGAACTGAGCGAAATTGAAATGGCTTTATGCCGTTTACCCGGAATCAAAGAAGCAGTTGTCACCACTCAAGTAGACGCTCTAGGTGAACCAATTTTAGTTGCTTACATTGTTCCTTCCGAGTCAAATTTAACCCTCGATCCCCAACAGTTGCGAGATGTACTCAAGGAACAATTACCCGCGTATATGTTACCGACAGCTTTTGTTAGTTTGTCAGAGTTACCATTAACCGCGACAGGTAAAATCGATCGTCGTTCCTTACCCGCCCCAACAGAAGTTAATTCTCAAGTCTTCAAGGATTATCTTGCGCCGCGTACCGACACAGAGAAGAAACTTGCAGAAATTTATGCAGAAGTTTTAAAGCTTAACCAGATTGGCATTAACGATAACTTTTTTGAGTTAGGCGGACATTCCCTATTAGCCCTACAAGTCATTGTCAGAATCAACAAAATTTTTGGCATCAACCTCTATGTCAAGGACTTTTTTACCTTAGCCACAGTAGAGAAACTGGCTAAGTATATCGAAAGTCAAGAAGCTGAGGGTTTCCATGTTAGCGAAACGATTTCCCAAATTGCCAGAACCGAGAATTTACCCTTATCCTTCGACCAACAACGACTCTGGTTTATTGACCAACTTGAAGGAGCAAATTCACTCTATAACATTACTCGCGCCTTTCACTTACAGGGACAACTCAACCTCAAAGTATTAGAGCAAGCCATTCAAACAATTATTAACCGCCAAGAAAGCTTACGCACTAGCTTCAAGACAGTTAATGGTGTTCCCGTAGAACACATTTTAGATGAGATTTGTTTCAGCTTGCCAGTGATTGATTTACAATCATTTCCCAAATCAACGCGCCGAGCAGAAGCCGAAAAACAACTGACCCAAGAATGGCGAAAAACCTTTGATTTAACACAGTCCCCGCTATTTCGAGCCGTTGTGTTAAAAATAGAGCCAGATAGCCACCTATTCATGTTTTCTCTGCATCACATTATCGGGGATGATTGGTCAGTTCAAGTCTTTTTACGGGAACTTTCAACCCTATATGATGCCTATTTAAACGAGATTCCCGCAAATTTACCTTCTTTATCAATTCAATATGCCGATTATGCTCATTGGCAGCGTCAATATTTACAGGGAGAGGTATTAACTAATCTCCTAAATTATTGGCGGCAACAACTCGCTGATGCACCGGAAATTTTAGAATTACCCTGCACTCGCGCACGCACAATTAACCCATCTTTTGTTAGCCAAAAAATTCCCTTTCGCCTGGGTGAAGATTTAACTCAAAAGTTAAAACAGTTAAGTCTGCAAACAGGAACAACCTTATTTGTTACCATACTCACAGCATTTTATGCCTTACTTTATCGCTATACAGAACGACAAGATTTGGTTGTCGGAACCGGATTAAGCAATCGGAATTTTTTAGAAACAGAATCCTTGATTGGCTTTTTTGTCAATCTTTTGCCTTTGCGCTGTCAACTGACACCCGAACAAACATTTCAGGAACTTTTGCTCAAAGTTCATCAAACAGCTTTAGATGGTTATGCTCATGGGCAATTACCGTTTGATTTGCTAGTCGAAAATCTTCAACCACAACGTCATCCTGGTTACACTCCCGTGTTCCAAATTCTCTTTCTCTGGCAAAATGTGACACAAGAAGTGTTACATATACCAGGTTTAAAAACCGAACCTTGGGAATTAGATAAACCCACCGCCGGAGCCACTTTTGATTTGACATTCTCGGTGCAAGAAACCAACGCCGAATTACAAGGATACTGGGAATACAATACAAATATTCTGGATGCAGATATCGTTGAAGGATTAACAGGACATTTTCAAACCCTGCTCAACGCGATTGTCGCTAATTCTCAACAATCTATTTGCAAATATCCTTTACTCACCGCCGCGCAAAAACATCAACTGCTCGAAGAATGGAATCAGACTGATACGATTTTCGACAATAAATTATGCGTGCATCAGTGGTTTGAAATCCAAGTAGAACAAACTCCTGATGCGGTGGCGATTGTGTATGGAGAACAAACACTCACCTATCGCGAGTTAAATCAAAAAGCCAATCAACTCGCCCACTACCTGCAAAGTTTAGGGGTAAAATCAGAGCAATTAGTCGGAATTTGTGTGGAACGTTCCCTAGAAATGCTGATTGGGGTATTGGGGATTCTGAAAGCGGGTGCAGCTTACGTTCCCTTGGATGCACAAAACCCCTTGGAACGTTTGGAATACATTATTAATGATGCTCAACTCTCAGTATTACTGACGACTCAAGCATTAGTTACCATCCTTCCCTCTGCCGATTCAATCATTGTTTATTTAGACAAAGAAGAGACGTTTAGCAACTATAGTTTTCAGAACCCAATTAGTGGGGTGAAACCGGATTCTCTAGTGTATGTAATTTATACTTCCGGTTCAACAGGTAAACCAAAAGGAGTTTTGGTTGAACATCGAAATGTAGTGCGTCTTTTCCACGCCACCCAAGAGTGGTATAAGTTTAATTCTTCAGATGTGTGGACGCTGTTTCACTCCTATGCTTTTGATTTTTCTGTATGGGAAATGTGGGGGGCACTACTGTATGGAGGGCGTTTAGTTATAGTGCCCTATTTGGTAAGTCGTTCTCCTGAAGATTTTTACCATCTTTTGGCAAAGGAGAAAGTAACAGTTCTGAACCAAACTCCATCAGCTTTTCGTCAATTAATTCAAATCGAAGAGTTGTTAACATCTCCACCAGAATTAAGTCTGCGTTTAGTTATCTTCGGTGGGGAAGCGTTAGATTTACAGAGTCTCCGCCCTTGGTTTAAGCGACATGGCGATGCCAAACCACAATTGGTAAATATGTATGGTATTACTGAAACTACCGTTCATGTTACCTATCGCCCATTAACTGAAGCAGACTTGAATAGCAAAGGAAGTGTTATCGGTCGAGCAATTCCTGACTTACAACTGTATATTTTAGACTCATACTTGCAACCCGTTCCTATCGGTATTCCCGGAGAAATTTACGTTGGCGGTGCTGGTGTGACGCGGGGTTACTTAAACCGCGAACAATTGAGTGCAGAGCGATTTATTGCCGATCCATTTAATCCAAATCCCGCTGCTCGTCTTTATAAAACTGGCGATTTAGCGCGTTATTTGCCCAATCGAGAAATTGAATATTTGGGACGAATTGACCATCAAGTAAAAATCCGAGGTTTCCGCATTGAATTAGGAGAAATTGAAGCCGCTTTAGGACAGCATTCCAGCGTTCGAGAAAATCTTGTAATTCAAAAGTCAGATAGCGACGGGAATAAGCAATTAGTCGCTTATATTGTTCCCCAATTAAACACAGCATTCCCAGTGGTGCAAATGTTAAAGTTGCAACGGCAGGGTATTCTTCAGCCAGAATCCTGCTATGAATTAGCCAATGGGATGACAATTGTTCATCAAAACAAAAGTGAAACTGACTTTGTTTATCAAGAAATTTTTCAAGATCGATGCTATTTGAAACATGGCATTACTCTAAATGATGGCGATTCTGTAATTGATGTGGGAGCCAATATTGGCTTATTTACTTTATTTGTGGCTCATCAATGTAAAAATGCCAAGATTTATGCTTTTGAACCTCTGCCGCCTCTGTATGAAAAGTTGCGTTTGAATGTCGAGCTTTATGGGGTTAATGCTCAAGTTTTTCAACTGGGAATTTCTCAAGAATCGAGACAAGCAACGTTTACTTATTATCCTCATAATACCGTTGTGTCTGGACAGTACGCCGATGCTGAACAAGAGCGAGAAACTGTCAAAACTTTCTTGTTAAATCAGGAACAAGAATTTGTCACAGGGGAGAATATTGACCAATGGTTAGAAGAGCGATTAAAGGGAGAACAATTTACCTGTGAGTTGACCAGTCTCTCGGAAATGATTCGGAAGTTGCAGATTGAGCGGATTGACTTACTAAAAATTGATGCTGAGAAAAGCGAAGGCGATGTTTTAGCAGGAATTGCAGCAGAAGATTGGAAAAAAATCAAGCAGTTGGTGATCGAAGTTCACGATATTGAAGGACGATTGCAGTCAATTCAACAAATGCTGATCGAGCGGGGTTATACATTGGCGATCGAACAAGACAAACTGCTAGAAAACACCAATTTGTATAGTGTGTATGCTCGGTTAGTCACCGATGGAAACCAAGCTTTAAGTCGAGAGAATCAAGGGAATTTGGGTTTAAATTGGCAGTGGAGCAGTCAAAATAAACTACTAGCAGACTTGCGGCATTTCCTGCAAGCTCAATTGCCAGAGTATATGATTCCTTCTGCATTTGTGCTGTTGGATGCTTTCCCGCTTACCGTTAATGGGAAAATTGATACTCGTAGCCTTCCCGAACCAAATGCCAACCGTGCTATCCGTAAAAAATCAGAAAATCCTCAAACTGAAATCGAACAAAAGATTGCAGCAGTTTGGCAGGAAGTTCTCAAATTAAATTCGGTGGGGCGCGATGATAATTTCTTTGAAGTTGGGGGTCATTCTTTGCTTTTGATCCAAGTGAATCAAAAGTTAAAAGCGGTTTTAAATGCAGAATTGTCGATGTTAGAAATGTTCCAATATCCGACAATTCGGGCTTTAGGGGAACGTCTGAGCGAAACTAAACCGGAATCTTCTCCAACAATGAAAGATTCTAAAGGTCGTCGTCCAGAACGTCAAAATTTACTGCAACAACAACGAAAAGCTCGACAACAAAAACGCTAAAGTTAGTCAGCCCGCCAGGGAATTAATGATAGTGTTGGCGAATTCGGAAAACCTAACCCCCCAGCCCCCTTCCCTACGAGGGAAGGGGGAGCCGGAAAAGCCGGAAAGCCCCTCTCCTTGCAGGGGAGGGGTTGGGGAGGGCTGAGCGATCGCGTAGATTTCACCGCGTCAGATCCATATTTAAGGAGAGGAATGAAAGATGACTTTGAATAATTTGAATAGTGAGGTAAGGGATTCAGACATCGCAATTATTGGGATGTCCGTTAATGTGCCGGGAGCCAAAAATATTGATGAATTTTGGCAGAATTTAAAAAATGGGGTGGAATCGATTCAGTTTTTCTCGACAGAAGAGGTTTTAGCTTCTGGAGTGAAGCCGGAATTAGCCTATCATCCTAACTATGTAAAAGCTAAGGCGGTGGTGGATGATATCGATAAGTTTGATGCTGAATTCTTTGGCATTCATCCCAGGGAAGCAGAAATTTCTGATCCCCAACATCGTTTATTTTTAGAATGTGCGCGCTCGGCTTTAGAAATCGCGGGTTATGATTCCCAAAGTTATGATGGACTGATTGGGGTTTATGCAAGTGCGGGAATCAGTCGATACTATTTGCAGAATATTTATGGCAATAGTGAGTTATTAAAGTTTTTTGATGATTTTCAACTGTACTTGGCTAATGATAGCGAGTTTCTTGCTACTAGAACCGCTTATAGATTGAATTTAAAAGGCCCTGCGATTAATATTCAAACTGCCTGTTCGAGTTCTTTAGTTGCTGTTCATTTGGCTTGTCAAGGGTTACTGAGTGGAGAATGCGACATCGCCTTAGCTGGAGGTGTCACCCTGAAGGTAAATCCTGAAATTGGCTATTTATATCAAGAGGGAATGATTCATTCTCCTGATGGTCATTGTCGCGCTTTTGATGCTCAAGCAAAAGGAACAGTTGGGAGTGGTGGAGTTGCGATTGTCGCGCTGAAACGAGCAACAGAAGCGATCGCAGATGGGGATTACATTTATGCTCTAATTAAAGGGTCTGCTATTAATAACGATGGTGCTGTGAAAGTAGGTTATACAGCACCGAGTATTGAAGGTCAAGTGAATGCAATTCAGTCCGCTCAATCTGTAGCTGATGTAGCAGCAGAAACTATTACCTATATTGAAGCTCATGGTACGGGAACGCAACTTGGAGATCCGATCGAAATTGCAGCATTAACTCAAGCATTTCGCGAGAGTACAGATCAAACTCAATTTTGCGCGATCGCTTCCCTCAAAACTAATGTGGGACACTTAAATAGTGCTGCTGGTGTTGCGGGTTTAATCAAAACCGCCTTAGCAATTAAGCATCAGCAAATTCCCCCCAGTTTGCATTTTGAGCATCCCAATCCCAATATTGATTTTGCCAATAGTCCATTTTATGTTAATACCCAATTATCTCATTGGGAGAGTCAAGAAGCACCTCGACGAGCGGGAGTAAGTTCTTTTGGTATTGGCGGGACGAATGCACATATTATTCTGGAAGAAGCCCCCACGATTAACAACCCAAATCGTGAGCAAAAATATCCCGAACAATTACTAATTTTATCAGCTAAAACCCCAGCCGCTCTTGAGCAAGCAACTGAGAATTTGGGACACCATCTGCAACAGCATCCCGACCTAGAATTAGGGGATGTTGCTTATACTTTGAGTGTGGGACGTAAAGCCTTTGAACATCGGCGGATAGTAGTGGCGGCTAGTCTTGAAGAAGCCACGAATCACCTCTTATCAAACGCTTCTACTTTAGTGACAGGAAAGGCGAAAAAGAGTCCCCCACCCGTGATTTTTATGTTTTCGGGACAGGGTTCTCAATATGTCAATATGGCGCGGGGTTTATATGAGCAGGAAACGGTATTTCGCGAAACGGTCGATCGATGTGCTGAATTATTGTTCAGCGACTTAAAATTGGATTTGCGTTCCCTAATTTACCCTGAAACTGACCAGCAAGAAAAAGCCGAACAACAACTGCAACAAACTGCGATCGCGCAACCCGCGTTATTTACCATAGAATATGCTCTGGCTCAATTGTGGCAATCTTGGGGGATTCAACCTGCGGGATTTATTGGTCATAGTGTGGGAGAATATGTCGCGGCTTGTTTAGCAGGAGTTTTCTCCCTTCAAGATGCACTTTCCTTGGTAGCAACACGAGGAAAGATGATTCAACAATTACCACCCGGAGCCATGTTATCTATTCCTCTTGCTCCGGAAAAAGTACAACCCTTTTTAAATGAATCCGTCGCTATTGCTGCGATTAACGAACCATCTCGTTGCGTTGTTTCTGGGACTATAGAAGCGATTTCTGCTTTAGAAAATCAACTCAAAACTCAAGGAATTGAAACACGACCTTTGAAGACTTCCCATGCTTTTCATTCGCCAATGATGGAGCCAATTTTAGATGCTTTTAGCCGTCGAGTGGCAAAAGTAAAGCTGTCTTCACCTCAAATTCCTTTGGTTTCTAATGTTACTGGGAATTGGATGACTCCAACCCAAGCCACCGATCCAAAATATTGGAGTCAACACGTAAGATCCTTGGTAAATTTTGCTCGCGGAATTGAGTGTTTTCTGGACAACCCAGACCAAATATTGCTAGAAGTTGGACCCGGAAGAACATTAAGCACCTTTGTCAAGCGCCATCCACTTTTCAAAGCCACCCAAGTTGTCTTAAATTCTGTACGTCATCCGCAAGAAACCGAGTCAGATATTCGCTTTGTTTTGAAAACATTGGGACAGCTTTGGGTTAATGGTGTAGCGGTGAATTGGGATTGTGTTTATCAGGAGCAATTGTGCGATAGCGTAGCGGGTGCTTCGTGCCATCGCATTCCTTTACCTACCTATCCCTTTCAAGGTCAGCGCTATTGGGTAGAACCAAATAAAACTACTCAAAATACTCAAAATACTCAATCTCCCAATCTTGTTATCGATTCAGATTTTTCCTCTAATAGTAAGCCTGAAATGACTCCTCAAACCTCAAACTCCTTGATTTCTCCTACTCCTAACCTGATGTCCGATATTAAAGAAATTTTCGCAGAAATATCAGGACTAAATCATGAGGCTTTTGATGAGTCGGCAACCTTTTTAGAAATGGGGTTTGATTCATTAACTTTAGCTCAAATTACCCAAGCTTTAGAAAAAAGATTTAAAGTAAAACTGACTTTCCGCCAACTCATTCAAGAATTTTCTACCCTGAAGTTGTTGTCTGAGTATTTGAGTGCAAACTTACCCCCAGAGTTGGTTAAACCAATTCAAACAAACCAAATTCAAACAAACCCAATTCCATCCCATTTCGTCCCTATCAAAACACCGCCTGCTTCCCCTAGTAATCAACTCGATATTCAATCTATCATCACTCAGCAATTGCAAGTGATGTCCGAGCAATTGGCGGTACTGTGCCAATGGGACAGTGGTGTTCGTCCAGAAGTGCAGAATCCGCAAACAGGAAATAATTGCGCTACCAATGGAGTTGATATTACTCGCAATTCCCAGCCGGAAACATCACCCAATTACAAACCTTTGACTGTGGGGGCTAAGATTCAAAAAAAACCCAAACAAGCCTTAACTCCTAGTCAGCAAAATTTTCTTCAGGAATTAATCAAACGATATACCACAAAAACAACTAAATCAAAAGCACACACTCAAGCGAATCGCTCTCATTTTGCCGATCCTCGCACCGTTTCTGGGTTTAATCCCACCCTCAAAGAAATGGTTTATCCCATTATCACCACTCGTTCAGCAGATGCCAAACTATGGGATATAGATGGCAATGAATACATCGATTTAGTCAACGGTTTTGGATCTAACTTTTTGGGTCACTCATCCCCTCTGATTCAAGACGCGATCGCCAAACAACTTGAACAGGGAATAGAAATTGGACCGATGACTCTTCTAGCAGGAGAAGTCGCACAATTAATTTGCGAGATTACTAACTTTGATCGAGCCACATTTTGTAATACTGGTTCAGAAGCCGTATTAGGCGCGATGCGAATTGCTCGTACTGTGACAAATCGCAGCAAAATCGCCATTTTTTCAGGAGGTTATCACGGCATTTGTGATGAGGTAATCGTTCGTCCTACCAAAGACTACCGAGCCATTCCCGCCGCTTGTGGCATTATGCCAGAAGCACTCCAAAATATGGTAGTAGTTGATTACAATAACCCTGAATCCTTGAAAATTCTGGCGGAATTAGCGGATGATTTAGCTGCGATTTTAATTGAACCTGTGCAAAGTCGCTATCCGGATATTCAACCCCAAGAATTTCTGCATCAGCTTCGTCAACTATGCGACAAATCAGGAATTGTTCTCATTTTTGATGAAATGATTACAGGTTTCAGAATACACCCATCTGGAGCGCAAGCCGCCTTTGGCGTTCAAGCAGATATCGCCACTTACGGCAAAATTGTGGGGGGAGGAATGCCCATCGGTGTAATTGCTGGAAAATCCCGCTTTATGGATGCTTTAGATGGCGGATTTTGGCAATACGGAGATGAATCTGTTCCCGAAGTCGGTGTCACCTTTTTAGCTGGAACTTTTGTCCGTCATCCCTTAGCAATGGCAGCAGCTAAAGCAATACTGTCTTATTTTCAACAAAATGATGACAAGTTACATACCCAGTTAAATCAGAAAACTCATCAGATGGTGACAACCCTAAACCATTATTTTGAGTCAATCCAAGCCCCACTGAAAATGGTGAATTTTGGCTCTCTGATGATGGTGAAATTTACCCAAGACATCAGTTATTCTGAACTGCTTTTCTATTTATTGCGAGAGCGAGGAATCTATATCCAAGAAAACCGACCCATCTTCCTGACTCTCGCTCACTCCGATGTGGAAATTCAAGCAGTAATTGATGCCTTTTGTGAAAGTGTTAACTCACTGCAACAGGCAGGTTTTTTCCGACAGATGGTGACTGCGATCGATACCAAATTAAGCGAACATCCAGAAAATCAGCCCCCTCTCCCAGGAGCTAAATTAGGACGAGATCCCCAAGGGAATCCAGGTTGGTATTTTCAAGATCGACAAACAGGTGGTTATCAACTGATAAAAAGTTTGTAGATAACTAAATCTGCGAAAAAACCAGGTTTGTAGTAACCATTCGTGAAATGATTGGGGGGGGGTAGGGGCGGTGCCCCCGTGCCCGCCCTATCTAGGTTTTGGGGCTACCACGGGGGGATAGCCCCTACAAGTTTCGTTCCTCTTGTAGGTTGGGTTAAGCGACAGCAAACCCAAAATTCATCAAGTGTTGGGTTTCGTTCCTCAACCCAACCTACACATATCGTCAGTGTTTTAGCGAACATAATATCACTACTTCGGGAGCATTCAGTATATGTCAAAACCCCTTTTCATCCCTGTAGATTTTGACCCCTTTGCGAAGGGGGAACTACAGTCAACAGTCCCTACCACAGAATCACAACAGGAAATTTGGCTCTCTGTACAGATGGGAGAAGATGCTAATTGTGCCTTCAATCTCTCAATGGTGCTGAATTTATCTGGCTCCCTCAATATAGAAGCTTTGCACTTTGCTCTCTTTAGGATTGTCGAACGACATGAATCTCTTAGAAGTACCTTTAGTCCCGATGGTCGTAAGTTATGTATTGCTCCTAGTATCAAATTCGATATCCCTTTGATTTCTCTAGAAGAACTGTCTATTGATGAGCAAAAACAAGCATGGCAAAATATTCAAGCCGATGCTGTCAAGCAACCCTTCAATTTGATTTGGGGGCCTTTATTTCAGGTCAAATTAGTTAGGCTCAGTTCCCAAGAACATCGGCTCCTGTTTACAGCCCATCATATTATTTTTGATGGTTGGTCTTTAGGCATTTTTTATTCTGAGTTATCAACTCTTTATAATGCCAAAAAACGAGGTGAAAGCCCCAATCTTCCTGATGTTGTTCCCTTTAGTGAATATGCTATATGGTCGCAACAACAGATGAGGACAGAAGCCTATTTATTGGCTGAAAAATATTGGTTAAACCGACTTAATCCACCCGTTCCTCCCTTAAATTTGCCTACAGATCGTCCCTATCCCCAAGAGCGAAGTTTTAAGGCTGATAGGGAGGATTGGGAGATTCCTGCTAAAACTATAGTCCCCCTGAAAAAAATCGGGATGAGTCAGGGGGCTACATTTATGATTACATTAACGGCAGCTTTTGAAGTTTTTCTTTATTCCCTCACCCAACAGGCAGATTTTGTCCTTGGTATTGCGATCGCCGGACAATCAGTCAGCGATAAACTGCAATTAATCGGACATTGCGTCAATTTGCTCCCTTCACGCACCAAGGTTAACCCAAAGATAAATTTTGCCGATTATTTGCGTTGGCGTTCTGATACTTTAATGTCAGATATTGAACATCATCAGCTAACATTTGGGAGTTTGCTGAAAAAGTTAAAATTGACCCGACAGTCCAACCGAATTCCTTTAATATCGATTAGATTCAATGTCGATAGAGTGACTAAACCGCAAAAACTTCACTTAGAAGAATTAACGGTTGAAAGTTCGATTAGTCCCCGATATTACGAAAACTTCGATCTCTTTATTGATGCTTTAGAAACCGAGGAGCAATTATTGTTGCGGTGTTACTACAATACAGATTTATTTGAAGCTCAAACAATCTCTAGCTATCTGCGAGAATTTGAAAAGCTGCTTCATAAGATTGTAGATAGTCCCCAATTGGCGATCGCTCAATATGCAGAAATACTCAGTCCAGAGATACAAGCGCGATGTTTACAGCCTCCAAAAGAATCATCTGTAGCCAACGTCAATCAAAATGGTACAATGACCCCATTGCTTCAGCAAAGGACAACGCCAAAAACCGTCTTCACAGGTACGCTGGAAGCAAAACTGATTGAGATTTGGGAAAATATTCTCCAAACTAAACCGATTTCTGTTGAGGATGATTTTTTTGATTTGGGAGGGAACTCTTTGCTGATGATGGTTCTAGGAGCGGAGATTGAAAAACAATTTGCCATAAAATTGCCGTTACGTTCATTATTTTCTGCATCTACTATAGAGGAGTTGGCTAAGATAATCCGTCAGAAAAAATCCGATTAATACCAATTTCCTAAAATCGGGCTACATATAACCCTCTTTTAAGCCCAATAAGCCAAAACATAAGATCCAGCCTATCCTAGCGATCGCTTAGCTTATATGTTGAATGATTCCCAGGCGCAGGTATTGGCAGGGCAACAATCGTTAATCAATTCAATTCCGAATACTGACGCAAAAGTAATCTGTTTAGATACAGATTGGGATTTAATCGGCACCTTGAGCAAGTTGGCATCCACGACAACTTCTTTGAACTGGGTGGGGATTCCATTCTCAGTATTCAGATTATTTTTAAAGCAAAACTTGCTGGACTGCAACTGACTGCCAAGCAGATATTTCAACATCAAACGATCGCTGAATTGGCAGCAGTTCGATTGGGGAACGCAAGCAAATTCTTTCTGCAAACTAGCCCCTGAATCAGTGGGTGCAGAACACAGTCCGGAGGAAAGTTGCGATCGCCTGCTAGATATCAACGGACTCGTAGCAGAGGGACAGTTACAACTGGATTGGACATACAGCGAAAATTTCCACCAACGTAGCACCATTGAAAATCTCGCTGAAGATTTTGTGGTTAGTTTGCGATCGCTGATTGCTCATTGTTTATCTGCTGATGTATCTGAAAATCAGATTATTCAAAGCCTCGATCATCAAATTAATAATTCCCAGCCTGTGCCCCTACATTTATTATAACTGCCACAGGATATTTTTGAGTTACTGCCTGACGATACCGAATCGGCATATCCTGTTGCTAAAATGCCAGAGTTTATGTTGCATCATTACTCGAATGACCATCAAAAAATGGGGGTTTACCACGGACAGGAATCATACGATATATATGATGACAATCTTTCCTTAGATGCCTTTAAGCAGGCTTTCAAACTTCTGGTAAAAAAACACCCAATTTTTAGAACGGTGTTTATTATTCAGAATGGCAAACCAGTATGTCAGGTGGTTAAAAATAATCTGAGATTTTCCATCAACGAGGAAGATATTAGCAACCTCAATCCAGATGAACAGGAAAATTATATTGATGCATTTGTCAAGCAAGATAGACAAAATTTATTTAACGTTGAAAACCCCAATCAACCACTTTTTCGAGTTTGGATTTTTCGGAAAGCCAAAAATAGATTTGAATTCTTCACGTCAATGCATCACGCCATTACAGACGGCTGGAGCAGCACTGAATTTCTCAACCAATTGTATGAGTTATATTCTATCCTCAAACAAGGCGAAGAAATCACAGTATCCCCCGCTGCTAATGTGTACCAAGAATTTGTTGCTTTGGAGAAAGAGATAATTAGCTCACCAGACGCATCAAATTTCTGGAAGATGCACTTAAAAAACTATACATATCAACCATTACAGCCGTTAATTAATCCAAAGAAGCAAGTAGAATATAATGCTGAAGAATACAACTTAGACTTATAAATTATTGCTGATTTGCGTGAATTATGTCGAAAATTGAAAGTTTCACCAAAAGCAATTTTCCTGAGTACCTACCTTGACCTCATTGGTACTGTGATGAAAGAAAACAGAGTTTCTGTAGGAGTCATCTCCAATGGTAGGACAGAAAGATTATCCGATCCGTTCGGTGCTTTGGGTTTGTTCTGGAATATTGTGCCGTTTTGTCAATCAATTACAGGAGATAAAGCCGTACAAATTAAAAATGTCCAGCAATCTCTAATTGATATCGAACCTTATGTGAGATATCCACTTCTGCAAATTTTGTCAGACCAACAGTTAAAACCTAATGCTGGGACAGAGTTATTTTTCGCTACGTTTAATTTCCTGCATTTCCATAATGCTAAAAATATTTCTGATTATCCTAGCTTGAAAGTAAACAGGAGAAGGTTTCATGATAAGTTCAACTTTCCTTTAAATTATGCTGTGTCACTTGAATCATTTTCAGGAAATGCAAGCATACATGTAGAATACGATCAGATATATTTTAATAGTCAAGAGATTCGCTTAATGCTTCACAATTATCTTGAAATATTAAAGCATACACTAAATAGCAGTTGAAAGCAACTATATTTATAAATGAATACTTTCACTCCCATCCTTTGAGATTCAAAATATTAAATATCATTACCTATTCTTTCCCAAAAGTTACAATACTGAGACTGACAAGATGAAAACCCTAATTATCGACAACTATGACTCGTATACCTTTAATCTTTACCAATTAATTGCAGAAGTCAATGGAGAGTATCCCACTGTAATTTATAACGATCAATTTGCATGGGAGGAAGTGCAACAGTGGGAATTTGACAACATTGTAATTTCACCAGGCCCTGGTCGTCCTGAGAATTCAAAAGATTTTGGCATTTGTTATCAAGCTATTCAAAATACCCAAGTACCGCTTCTAGGTGTTTGTTTGGGACATCAAGGACTTGGTCATGTGTTTGGAGGAAAAGTTATTCATGCCCCTGAAGTTCGACACGGTCGGCTCAGTAAAATTTATCACAATGGGACTGATTTGTTTGCACGAATTCCTTCTCCATTCTCTGTTGTGCGCTACCATTCCTTGCTAGTTGCAGATAACTTACCAAACTGTTTAGAAAAAGTAGCGTGGACGGATGACAACCTGATCATGGGAATGCGCCATCCTTCTTTACCGCTATGG
The DNA here is from genome assembly GCA_003486675.1 of Cyanobacteria bacterium UBA11372. Taxonomy (GTDB): domain Bacteria; phylum Cyanobacteriota; class Cyanobacteriia; order Cyanobacteriales; family Aerosakkonemataceae; genus Microseira. The sequence continues at coordinate 11,057 of DNGG01000175.1, read as the reverse complement.
GGTGTGCAGTTTCATCCAGAGTCAATCTGCACTGAATATGGACACACCTTATTTGAGAATTTTAAAGAGATTACCCTAAGATTTGCCCAAGAGCGCGACAAAACTGCCAGAAAACAGTATTGGACAGAAAATAGCAAAACGGCTCCCATACCTTCAAGTTTTTCAGGTCAAAAACAGCAGCAGAAATTTGAACTTTGCACGCGCCAGATGAATCTGAGTCCTGATACTGAGCAGATGTTTGTGCATTTGTTTGGTAACTCGCCAAATGCTTTCTGGTTAGACAGTAGTCGTGTTGAGACTGGTCTTTCTCGCTTCTCGTTTATGGGAGATAGTAGTGGTGAAAACAGTCTGCTGATTCGTTATCAGACGCTAACCCAAGAACTCACTGTGACAAAATCTGATACCATCAGCCACAGGACAGAGGGGATTTTCGACTATCTCAAGCGGGAACTGGAACAGCGACACTGCTCATCTGAGGAGCTACCCTTTGATTTTAACTGCGGGTTTGTGGGTTACTTTGGATATGAATTAAAGGCAGAATGTGGCTCTCAATTAAAGCACTCTTCTAGCTTACCCGATGCCATGTTTTTGTTGGCCGATCGCACGATCGCAATTGACCACCAAGAGCAAACCCTCTATCTGCTTTGTCTAGTTCAGCAGGGACAATACGACTTAGCAGAAGCCTGGTTTGAATGGATCAAACAACAGATTGAGAACCTTCCTCCCCTGTCGCCTATTGTCACCGAGAAGAAAGAGACACCTGTTATTTTCCGATTAAGTCGGTCGGAAAGGACTTATCTTGATGATATTAAGAAGTCTTTGCAGGAAATTCACGAAGGAGAAACTTATCAAGTTTGTTTGACAAACCAGATTCACACAGACACGACACCCGATCCACTCTTCTTTTATCGTACATTACGCCACATCAATCCTGCGCCATACTCTGCATTTTTGCGCTTTGGCGATGTGGCGATCGCTTGTTCATCCCCAGAGCGATTTCTACGCATCGATCGCCAAGGTTGGGTAGAAACAAAGCCCATCAAAGGAACGCTACCACGAGGAAAAACACCCGAAGAAGATTTTATCCTGCGTGAAAGATTACGCAACAGCGAAAAAGATAGAGCGGAAAATCTGATGATTGTAGATTTGCTGCGCAACGATCTGGGACGGGTATGTGCAGTGGGTACTGTCCATGTTCCTAAATTGATGGATGTGGAAACCTATGCCACAGTACATCAACTGGTGACAACGATACGCGGTCAATTACGCGCCGGAATGAGCGCTACAGACTGTATTCGTAAAGCTTTCCCCGGCGGTTCCATGACAGGCGCTCCTAAACTGAGAACTATGGAGATTATTGACCGATTAGAGCAGGAAGCACGGGGAGTTTATTCAGGAGCGATCGGCTTTTTGGGATTGAATGGTTCAGCAGATTTGAATATTGTCATTCGTACCGCTGTGCTGACAACCGAGCAAACTGCAATTGGTGTTGGCGGTGGTATTGTGGCGCTTTCCGATCCCCAGATGGAATTCCAGGAAACACTGCTGAAAGCAAAAGCATTGATTCATGCCATGATGATCACCACTCATGGAGCCTTTAATCCCGATCAATATGACATCCAGGGAATAGAAACAGAGGTTTTAGATAGCCAGACAAAAGTGCAGGCATAGGTGCATAAAATTTGCCAAACTAATTGGCAATCTAATTCAACCTAGCCTGAAATTATTGTTGTTTTTAAATGGTTGCCAAGACTTTTTCATCGAGTAGATCATCAGATTCACCTTCAGAGATTATCGTCATGAATGACCAACTAATTTTTGCAACACTAGGACCCTCTGGCACTTGCCATGAGCGAGCAACTAAAGCTTACATTGCATTTCAGGAATTGTCTCATACCAAAGTAGAACTGTTCAACGATCTTTTAGAAGCACTGGAGGAACTACATGATGGTAAAGTTGACTTTATCATCCAAAACTCTGCTCATCCTAAAGTGTATGAAATAACAGAAAAGTACTTTCGGGAAGTATTCGTAATTGATAGCTTCTTATGTCCAACTACTCCTATGGGAGTGCTAACTCTTCGTGATGTAGAACATCCTCGTAGTTTAGGACTAATGCCGGCTACCCAGGCTTATGTCAATACAGAACGCTGGGATAAATTAATCTATGAGACAGCGAAGCCCATAGTAGGACAAAACTTACTAGCAGGTAAATATGATAGCGGGATCGCAGCTTTAAAATTTGCTGAAGACAATCCTGATGTATTAGTAATTGATGAAGTTATTGGCTCTGTCCAAACGGCTTGGCTCGTATATGGTCGCCAGAAAAATAGACAGCAGGGAGTGATTGGTATCAAAAATACCCAACTTTTCCAATTAGCACTTTCTCATGCATAATTAGTCATATTAAACAATGTCAAAATTTTTCCCAGTTCCGCAAATTATCAAACCGCGCCCAGATTTAGAATTGACTGTTTTCCAATGTCAAGAAATAGTTGTGCAATTAGATAATATCTTGCCGGGAGCAATTTTTGAGCCGCATCAACATCCAGAAAGCCAAATGGGTATGATTTTTGCTGGCTGTGTGGAAATCAATGTTGGTGGTAAGAAAGAAAAATCTAACTTCTAGCCATAGTTGTCGCCCCGTCAGGTTGGCATCGTATGCGTCGAGATGTTGGAGGAAAGCCAGAACCCTCAGAATACAAACAAAAAAAGGCACAGTTAGAAGAGTTTAAGCGTTTGGAAGATGAAGGGAAAATAGATTTGATTTATCAAGTATGAATGGATTAAAATAGATGCTTATTCTAGTTGGAAAAATTTTGTTGAATCCATTGAAAATATTCTCAAATAATTTGGAAAAAATTATGTAATTAATTTTGTCTAACTACTTAGCATTCGCTTAATGAATGGCATTCGCCCAATGAATGGTATTCGCCCTGGCTATATATAGCGTACCTGCGTAAGTCCTGTTACTGAGAGATATTGGTTTTTGGCTCCCCTTCTCCCAAGGGAGGAGAAGGGCATGGGGGATGAGGGCGAAATCTAAGTCTCTTACCCGTTTTTAAAAATGGTATAATATGAAAAAAATTCACCCTCCCTAACCCAAATTGAAATTTGGTTCTTAGGAGTTCTATCGTTATTCAGCCAGCCCTTCTCGAGATAAAGAACTCTGCTCCAAGGAGAACAAGGAACTTTCCAAAATTACCAAAATGGTTACAGCAACAACGAGTACGCCCCCACCTACTAGGATTAATGAAGCACCATAGCGGTCTGCTAATATGCCCCCGAACAAATAGCCGATTGTCGTACCAAACTGCCCTAGAGAATTACGAATACTAAAGATGCGTCCTTGTAGCCGTTCGGGTACCCACTCCAGCCAAATTGAGGTACTTGAAGCATTGACGGCAGGTCCGACTACACCATAGAGAAAAGTAAAACCCATCGCCAATCCGACTGTCGGACTTATCCCTAGAGAAGCTCTACATAAACCGCAAGCAGGCATTCCTATCAGTAACGCCTGTACCCGTTGGGAAAAACCTCCGGTTGCTGTGACAGCTATACTACTAACTATCCATCCAATACCATAAGCCGTTTCCAGACCAGCCAAGACACCAGGACCTGCATGGAAGACTTGGGTGACAAGCAGTGGCAGGATTGAAGGAAGTGTAATGCCAATGTTGACTAACATGAAGAACACTAAAAGTATGCTTAGACTACGGTTTCGACGCATAAAGTGCCAAGCTTCAATCAAGTCTTGCTTGTAGTCATCATTGGCTGTCCACAAACCCTGTTTTTCTCTGTCCAGAAGCGGTGGAAGTTTCACGAAGAATAAAGAGACAAAAGAGATAATAAAAGTCAGCAGTTGCACTCCCAAAATTTGAGACACAGCAAACCAATTGAATAACAATGTTGCTATGATGGGTCCAAAAACTGACTTTGAAGCGTGCATGAATTCTCGGATTCCAGCAAGTTTGCCACGACCTTCTGGGGTGATGATTTGACTACAGGCTGAGAGGAGTGTGGGTTGGTGGACTGCTGCAAGCACGCTAGAGAGTACAGCGAACAGCACCAACAAAGGTATATTAATTTTCTCTAGGGCAAAAGCTGCAATGATTGGCACAAGCAGCACTGCGTTGAGCAAGTCGCAGACCAGCATGATTTTCTGCCGTGGCAGTCGGTCTACTATAGGAGCAAGAAACGGACCCAATAAAATGCCAGGTAGCATAGATGCTATTAGCTGTATAGCAATCAGCGTACCTGAGTTATATTTGGCGGTCAGCCACCACACGATAGTAAAAGTACTGATTCCGCTTCCCAATACAGAGAGAAACTGTCCTATTGTTAGCAAAAAAAAGCTAACTCGATATCCAGGAAAGAGCATGATTAAAGACTCAAAAATGTTTATGACTTACCCAACTGGCACACTCTTCCTGCATCAAATATGGTAATTATTTCTGCTGAATGTGTATTTTTATTTTGCCACAATACTTAAATCTAGTCAATCACTCCGAGAGGATATATATGCGTCAGTCCTGAGTAAGATAAACGGGTATTACGCGCACCCATCCGGATTTCTAGGAAAAATAGTTGGGAAAGGCAACTAGAGATATGCCGACCGCACTCTTCCGCCCATCCGCGCAGCGCAAGCTGCCGCGAACTACGGTCTCACCTTTGTTTCTTTTCTCGTCCTGCGTCAGTCCCGATCGATTGACAAAATACCTGTTCTCGTATACTTCGCTATACTTGAAATTGTGGTCAAATTAGAATTTGACGCAAGTTGAGAGCGGCACAGAAAATTTGCCTTTTCAACATCAAAAATTGATTACATAATCATTAATATAATCAATACTTTTAACTCCAAGGCGCTCGATATCGCTTGGATAGCTGCAAGTCCACCGTTGAACCTGCGGTGGCTAACTTTGCGTTGCATTTTTTCCTCTCAAGCAGAGTAGCAAACGGTTAATTTAAGCAAGATAGCGCGACAGATTGCGACTTCGCTGCGGCAAACCAATCCAGCAAGAGCAGTGGATTTTGTCATTGCAGAAGGCATCGTCGTTCAACGGGATAGGCGGCTGCTTAAAATTCTGCTGGAAAATCTGCTGGGCAATGCCTGGAAGTACATGGCAAAAAACCTCGTGTCTTGGATAGAATTTGGCGTTGCTAATAGCAATAATCAATTGCATAATACTGATAATGTCTTATATTTCATCCGGGACAACGGTGTAGGCTTCGACATGGCTGACGCTGAAAAATTATTTGGTACTTTCGTGCGCCTGCACAGCGATAAAGAGTATGACGGCACGGGCATTGGTTTGGCAACGGTGCAGCGCATTATCCAGCGCCACGGTGGGCAAATCTGGGCTGAAGCAGCAGTAAATCAGGGGGCAACGTTCTACTTTACACTTTGAGCAAACATAAAAAAAGTAAACATGAACAAACCCGAACAAAATACTATCTTAATCGTTGATGATATGCCCAATAATTTGGGAGCGTTGCTCGATTATTTGACCGACTTCGGTTTTGAAGTGTGGGTGGCAGAAGATGGAGAAAGTGCAATCGAGCAGGTCGAATATGCCTTACCCGATCTAATTTTATTAGATGTACTGATGCCGGGAATAGACGGGTTTGAAACTTGCTCGCGCCTCAAGTCCAATCAGACTACTAAAGATATCCCGGTGATTTTTATGACGGCGCTGAGCGATGCGGAAGATAAAGTCAAAGGGTTTAGCGTCGGTGGGGTGGATTATGTCACCAAACCGATTCAACAGGCTGAGGTTTTAGCCCGCGTGACGACGCACTTGAGCATCCGCAACTTGCAACAGAAACTGCAACAACAAAATGAGTGTCTGCAACGGGAGATATGCGATCGCATCAAAATAGAACAAGAACTGCAAAAGCGCACCGCCCAACTCGAAGCTGCTAACCAAGAACTAGAAGCTTTCAGCTATTCGGTTGCCCACGACCTGCGTAACCCAATCACCAGTATCAACGGCTACATTTGGGTGTTAGAAGAAGAATACGCTTCCCAGCTCGACGAAGACGGCAAACATTACTTGGAACGGGTACGTGTCGCAACAGAGCGCATGGAGCAACTGATCGACGATATCTTGCGCCTATCCCAGGTGACGAAAAGCAAGATGCAATTTGATACCGTCGATCTCAGCCACATAGCCAGAGAGATTGCCATTTCTCTGCGCCAAACTTCACTTGAACGAGAGGTCGAATTTATCATTGCAGAAGGCGTCGTGGCTCAGGGAGACGAGCCACTGCTCAAGATAGTCCTAGAAAACCTGCTCGGCAATGCCTGGAAATACACCCGCAACAAACTCCGCGCTCGCATAGAATTTGGCGTCTTCAAACAGGGGATAGATACAGAATCTTCACTTCAAACTTATTTTGTCCGCGATGACGGTGCAGGTTTCAACATAGCTAATGCTGACAAACTGTTCGGTGCTTTCTGTCGCCTGCACGGCAGAAACGAGTTTGAAGGCACCGGCATCGGGTTGGCGACGGTACAGCGGATTATTCACCGCCACGGCGGGCAGATCTGGGCTGATGGGGAAGTTAATCAAGGCGCGACTTTTTATTTTACTCTGGCTTAAAAATTTTTTACCCTAACTTTTTTGAAACTAGAGCCAAGGAATTCTTTGCCAGCGAGACTTATACTCACCATTCTTGACAAGGTTTGTAGAAAATAACCTGCTCCAAGTAGACAATGCAAATACTGCGTGGTCGGGTGCAGAACCGTTCCTGCTGGCGGCTTGGAGACAGGCGACCGAAACAATTAACTTGCGACTAGGGGGAAATTTTCCTTCTTCCTTTGGAAAACCTCCAGAGTCGGAGCTAGTCGCCACAAAAGTTCTAATTGTTGATACAGAGACTCACCGATGTTGTACCTAGAAATAGGGAGAGCCTCTGAAAGGTTGAAACGGAATTAGAACCCCCTCCCAGGGACGGCATGGGGTGGCTTCAGGCCATATGGTTTTCAATCGCCCAGCGTGCTAATTCTGTCCGATTGTGCAGTCCGGTTTTGCCCAACATATTTGATACGTGGCTTTCCACAGTACGCTGACTCACGTTGAGTTCGTCGGCAATTTCGCGGTTAGCCAAACCCCGCGCCACATGCTGTACAACTTTTAATTCCGTCGGGGTTAGCTGCACGTCAAACGGCACCTGAATTCTGGTTGCCTCGTCTCCCTTGGCCTGATGCTGCAACAGGCGCGAGGTATGCTTGAGCGATGATTCGACTTGCGCCACCAGTTCTTCTGGTTCAAACGGCTTGACCATGTAAACATCGGCACCCGTATTCAAACCCTTAACTTTATCTTGGCTTTGCCCCTTGGCGGAAAGGAATAAAACCGGAATCCAGCTGGTGCGAGGTTCTTCTCTAACATGTTTGACGAAGGTATAGCCGTCCATTTCTGGCATCATCACGTCGCAAATAATTAAGTCTGGCATTTCCCGATCCAGCACCTCTAGTGCTTCGCGACCGTTTTCTGCCGTGACTACCTCGTAGCCTCTAAATTCCAGGTAATCCTTAACCAGCAAAATCAGGTTTGGATCGTCATCTATTAACAGCAATCGTTTTGTATCTCTGATGCGAGTGTCTTTCATCTAAAAATCCTCGGAAAGTGTGGAAACCGTGTGTCTTTAGACCACGGAGGAAAACGACACGGCGGTATAAGATGCAGTCACAATTAATCCAGTTGAACGTCGGATCAACCGAACTTTGTTTTTACTGAACTGGCCTAACCTTTTCCAGTTAGGGTCAGATACAGAAACTTGTTTTTCGGTATCGCCACTTACCCACCCACAAACCGTTTTAGCTCCTTGAGTGGCTTCTACATAGTCCCCTTTTCTCAACCCGTGACGAGTAACAGTGCCACCGTACTTGCGACGCACGCCACCCGATGACGGAATCATCAGATGCAGTTGACGACGCGATACTGGGGAGCGCCGAATCACAGCAAAAGGTGCAGGCGTTACTGTTACATTTCCCCTCCATCCGATTGACCGAGCAGAAATAATTCCGTAGCTGATAAACGCATTACAAGCTAAAGCAACACCGTCCAAGGCATGGGTAGCAGGAATTGCATCACCTTTTGAGTATTTCTGCTTTTGCAGTCCCAGTTCTCTACGAATGAAAGCAGTTTTCCATCCCTCAATAAATTGTACGTCGGCAACGTATTGTTTAAGGTTATTTAACTGCCATTGTTGACCTACCATGACAGGACTAAACCCTTTGTCACCACGCGCTTTTACTACTTCATAAACAACAGCAGTAATCGGAATTATTGCCAGCAACTCCTTAAATACCCGCAACTCCAACTCTCTGTTAGCGCGGATACTGGGTGGGACTTGAAAATGGCGTCGGTTATCAAACCTTACTTGACGGTGAGCGCGTTTGTTATCAGGAAGCTTGCGGTTAATTCGTCTCCCTCTACGTCCGCGTCGCATCATGGCGCGTTGCTCCATTCGTTCTTTAACTGTTTTGAATGGCAGGACTAGATCGGCCATCCACAAGGTGAAGTTTGCAGATTGAACTGCCACACCCGTATACAGCTTGCCTGGGTCAATTCCCACAGCAACAGGTTGTGTTTTACGATCTGATGGTTCTGCTACTAACCGGACAAAGTAAATACCATTATCCGACCAATGCGCGGTAGCTTTACCCTCTTTTACCCACCGTCTAGCGCGGCTGGCTTTTGTCGGCATTGCAGGTGTGTGGTCCCGATTTTGTACTGGCACTCGCATCAAGAGATAATCCTCCGAGTTAAGTTTTAGTCCCCTCGCCCACCCAATCCAAGATGCCTTGCCCTAACACAACACCTTTAACAAGAAGGTTTAGAGATAATCCGAACTGGGGAAGTATTCGGAAGTCTGTACCAGGATTAGGCTAATGGGCTATTCACCAATTAATTAGGTACTTGCCTACCCAATCTCCGCCTCTGAGCGAGCGGAGAAGGTGAAAGAAAACTCTTGGGAGCGTAGAAACGGGGTGATTCATCTGGTGCAGGAAACAAGGGCTTGGCGCGGTTTTAACCATTCCTGGCGGGGTGATAGGGAGAGGGTTAGTCTCTATCCACCTAAAAAATAACGGGAGTGCGGGAGCCTCGTCTTTTTAAAGCGAGGAGGAAGCACGACACTCTTAATTTATTCCCCGTCAGTATTTGGATGCCGCTACCGCCAGTGAATTACTCTGTACGCATAGCGGCTCTAGCTTACCCAGCACACTTACCTCTCAGTAGTAAAGTTAGCCAAGGCCATTGTTATCGGTCGGTACTACCAACAGCCGCAATGTCTTGCCCCGAGTAGGACTGTTTCACGACTGAGTTCTAGAGCAGGGAACTGGCGGAAGCATCCCCTGGTAGGAACTTGAACGCTTGCCGATAACTTCGTTTCCCCGTTGCCGGGACTTAGGCTGGTCAGCACCTTCCCTTACCTAAGATTTGAGGCTTTCATGCCCCGCGTCTTTAGAGCTGGGTGCTGACTCCTTCATTCCAACGGCTGGTGCCATTGAACGAGAGCCGGAGTACGTTTACCCTTTACGGTGTAACGTTTGCGCTATCTTGTAGCGCGCTCTGGCGCTTTTCAAGTATGCCAATGTTGAGGGTTGGTACTATCCAGAATGCACTCAATTAAACCCCATCGATCTGTTTAACTTTCCGGTTCTAGCAGCCTGTAACTAGGGACGCATTTGAGGTTAGGTCTTGGTTTAACCCTTGCCCTAAACGCAGCCTTTAGCTTGAGGCTGGTCAGCTACCTGAAACTGGGGACACAAAAGCCACCCATGCTTCAGCCGGGGGTGCTGACAAGATCTCGCCCGAAAGTTTGGCAACCCTGTGGCTTGAACCCAGGAAGGAACGGCGCACTCTGAATAAATTCAGAGTCAAAATGCGCCTGTCCTTGACCAATAAACTTCCTTTGCGTTCTCTGCATTCTACTGACACAGTGTAGCCCGCAACCTGTGAGCAAGGTCACAACTGGTCTTCGGAATTTATGGTCAGTACTCTGCATAATACCAACGGAAGTTTAGTAGGAATACGGAAGTATGCTGTATAAGTGCAATGATATTATAGTGGGTTTTAATCTGGGAAGCCGCTCAACCACATCCTTCAAGAGATTAAGGCTTGTGCGATCGCGCAACGTACCGGAGGTATATCGCCCAGCTTGCCCTTGGCATATCCCACGCTTTACTCAACACCTACTTCAAGTTTAATTTCTGGTAAGGGATGGGTTAAGAACGCATACTCCTCTACGATCCGATTGCCGATCAGATGTTCCTGGATAATTCGCTCGATCGCGAAGGGCGTTGCATTACGATACCAAACTCCATCGGGATAAACGACCATAATTGGCCCTGCGGCGCATACTCGCAAGCAGTTCGCCTTGGTGCGAAAGATACAACCCGGTCGCGTGTCGGTTGGTTTATCCAGTTTCAATTCCACAAGACGCCGTTTGAGATACTCCCAAGATGCTAAACTCGCTTCCTTCGAGCAACATTGGGGCACTGTCTGATCGGCACAAATAAACACGTGTCGCTCAATTTGACCGAGTGCCAAATTTTTCACGCACGCCACCAAGGCGTTATCGTTTTGCGGCGAGCAAGTTTCTAAAGTTTCATCCGATGACATTTTCCCTAGATTCTCCGTCATACTGCTTTTTCGATCGTCGCTCATGGTTCACCAAGGGTGACCGACGACCTATTATCAACATTATGTGTAGCAGACTGCGGCAAGACTGAGGCAATATCTCCCCAGAAACCCGGTTTCTTCGTCCTAGATCGCCTCATGAGTATTTATACTTGGCAATTCTGGCGATCTGTTAAGTTCGGGAACCCGTACAAGAAAAATTGTTGCGATCGCGTTCCACCTCGTTTTAAATTAGCACTCAGGAGATGAGAGTGCTAACTCTCAGAACGGAAGTGGGAATTGGGCAGGGATGTTGACCAATCACCCATGACCCATGACCGATCAAAATGTGTAGTCGGAGTATTGTTTGTATGGCAGCAGTATCATTAAGCGTTTCTACCGTCAAGCCTTTGGGCGATCGCGTATT
>DNGG01000574.1:20460-22136 GCA_003486675.1 Cyanobacteria bacterium UBA11372 | reverse complement strand
CGTTGACCGTAGGCACCCCGCCGCAGGCGCAATTCCGCAAACACTTTTTCGTCCAGCTTCCCCTGACAGCGTAAGGTCATTTGGTTTTCAAACGTATCGATTTCCTCAGCCATCTGAGGAGGTATTTTGTCTGCTAAAGCGGCTTTCCAAGTTAAGTTTTGTTGATTGGTCATCGTCAGAATCCAAAAGGAATTTAGTAGCTGCGGCTCGGTGGCCCAACAATGCGATCTACCATCTTCCTACAAAATCCTAAAATGTCGAGCGGACTTTATATTTTGTCAAACTTTCGCCGCGATGGAGATAATTACCAGTTAGAACCGGAACCAGTATCCACCTCCCCGATGGGAAATCTCCGGTACAGACCTTGACGCTGGCTCGATCCTAGTTGTGCGGGCGCAGCGCTTCGCATGGACTACCCTTGCGATCGCTTCTGCCAAATTGTATCGAGCAATTTTGTTTTCAAATTTTCCATTTATAATTCAACTTCCCTCCGACAAGCACCCGGCTTTGTTTAGAGAGCAATTTTTGCAAATTTTCTTTATATAACTGTTGCCAATCCCCCGTAACAATTGCGACAATAAAGATAATCGTAGATTACCGAAGTTGCTAGTTACATCGAGGGGCACTGGCAATAGGTAATAAGTCATGGGTACATCGCGTTTAAATCCAATTACCAATTACCAATTACCAATTAGCAATTTTACAAATAAGGAGAATAAAAATGTGCTTTTCTGCAACAGCTAGTTTGGCGGCAAGTGCTTTATTGGTTCCCAGTGGAATCTATTGTATCAAAACAGCACTTGCTAAGGATACAGACTATTTACCACTAGCATTTACCCCTTTAGCTTTTGGCATTCAGCAAGCATTAGAAGGTGTAGTCTGGTTAGGAATTAATTCCCATAATTTCCATAATGTTGATATTGGTTCTCTCGGGTTTTTATTCTTCTCCCATTGGTTTTGGTTGTTTTGGATGCCATTTTTGGTTTGGGCTTGCGATCGCCACCAAAAAATCAAACAAATTTGCGCGATCTTTGTCATTCTAGGATTTGTCTATGGAGCGTTACTCTATCTTCCTTTGATCGCGAATGCTAACTGGTTGGAAATCGACGCGAGTAGTTGCTCGATTGCCTACCGAACAAAATTAATATTCGATTTTCCCATGTATAGGGAAGTTGCCAGCATAATTTATGGGTTAATCGTTGGAGTTCCGTTATTGCTGGCATCCAACCGCAACATCAATACTTTTGGCGCATTGATTTTAGGGTCAATGCTGTTTTCTCAAATTGTTTTTTACTATGCTTTTGTTTCGGTGTGGTGCTTTTTTGCGGCACTTTTATCGATCTACATCATCTATATCCTGGAACGAGAAGTAAAACCAGTATCAGCAACTACCCTAGTAATAGAACAGGAGCGATCGCATAGTCATGTCCGCTAGCAACGGTAGTGTATAGTTTTAATACTGTAGGGGCGGGTTTTACGAGAGATTTTTGCTAACCGCGCAAAGGATAAATAAACCCGCCCCGACGTGCAGCTACCGATGCCAGCGGACATCATATTACCCATAATCATCAGCCGGGACACGGCACGATTGAAGTTATCTGTTTGTCGAAGATATATATAATGCCGTGTCCCTACGCAACGACTCTGTGAGGTTTTTTGATTATGGGCAATTCAAC
>DNGG01000574.1:0-20218 GCA_003486675.1 Cyanobacteria bacterium UBA11372 | reverse complement strand
GGTGGCATCGGAATTACAACCTGTAGGGGCTTTTCTCGCAATTACCAATTACCAATTACCAATTACCAATTACCAACAAAGCTAATCATTCCGATGCCACCGGAATTGATATGAAACAGTATTTGCAACCTAATTACCCTAAAGTATCCACAGGAAAAGAGTGACCGCACTGTTCGCACATAAAGGTTCGCCGCCATTCTTCCAGCAGACGGGGGTACTCAGTTTTATTGAATTTCCAAACTCTATAGAAAGGGTAGGCTGATAATAAACACATAATTGCTAAACAAACCAAGGAAGCAATACCAGCCAGCATACCCCCAATCAAAGGGATCGATTCTAAAGCTTGGACAAAAAGTTGTGCCATGCCTCCAACGACGGGTAAAACTAAAAAGAAAATCCCCGCAAACCAAGTTAATGCTGAGCTAGATTTCATCTTTTGTGGTGGGGCAGTTCGTAATGATAAACCAGTTTGTCTTGTTTCTGTTTTGCCCCTGCCACGTTCAACAACAGAAATGCCTTGATGGTGAATTAGTTCCAGAGCCTTGATGCTCATACTCTGACAGCGAGGACAGCGATTGATTACAGAGCGATTGACTTGTGCGGTTGTATTTTCTGTTAACCCAAGCCATCCTTTAATGAAATCTGCATAAGCAGCCACATCTTGATAATTGCCGCGAAACTCTCCTCCGTGTCCAGCGTCAATCCGCAGCGAGTTCATTTTCATAATATACTTGACATCGCGATCGCTCAAACCAACATGGTTCTGCATCAGATCGCACAAATCGCGCCATTGCACTTGCCGGACATCTTGGACTTTGAGTCGTTCTGCCCCAGAGAGTCGAGGCGAATGGACTAGCGTATGACGAAATTGGTCTTCTAATGCTCCATGCAAACTGAGCATCGCTGAACCGAGCAATTCCGGTTCTGCCTCCGCTCTGTTGAGCCGATTCATGCCAAGTTGCCACTTTTCTAATGCCGACTGACACCGGGGATTCGAGTTTGCTTGATCTTCGGGTTCGTGCATATTGTTGATCGGTATTTTTCGTGAAAATTTCGCATCGACGCGAGTTAAGCTGCAAGACGATGGTTAAATGGGCGATCGCTCGATTGTTGTCAAAACTCTACTTTAAGCCCCTGGATCTGTCTAGATTTTGTACAATATCGAGATATTGGTGTATCTTGAAAATACACTCGACTCAAAGCATCTATGGAACTGCGGCATCTACGTTACTTTATTGCCGTTGTTGAATCTGGAACGTTTACCCATGCAGCCACGACGCTGAACACATACCAAGGACCACTGAACAAGCAAATTAGCGATCTGGAAAAGGAAGTAGGAGCCTACTTATTTGAACGGGATGAATCTGGACGGCGGCAGCAACCCCTCCAACTCACCGCAGCAGGCGAGGCATTTCTCGAAGCGGCGCGGCTAGCGGTAGCTCATGCCGATCGCACAATCGTTCAAGCCCGTAATGCAGAGGCAGGAAAAATCGGAACGTTAAACATAGGCATCAATAGCTCGATTGCTAACAGCTTGCTCCCCAAAATTATGCGTTATTTTGTCAAACAGTTCCCTGATGTCAAACTGGTGCTGCGAGAATTGCACTATATTGAGCAAATAGAACAACTGCAAAATCATTTGCTAGATGTAGCATTTGAACGGACTAATAACGCTAAGCTTTATGCAGATTTGCAGTTTATTCCTATTTTGGAAGAAACTTTGGTTGTGCTGCTATCCAAGGAACATCGGCTAGCTCAGAAATCGCAAATTTTTTTCCGAGACTTAGGCAAGGAAAAATTCATTCTGGCTCCACCCAAAGCCACAGTTTACATGAGTGAAATTATCAACCTGTACGCACAGGAAGTTGGTCATGTACCAAATGTAGTTCACGAAGGAGGCTGGATGGTGACAATTTTGGGTCTAGTGGCTGCCAATCTAGGCGTGTCAATTCTGCCAAGTAACGTTAAGAATCTGAAGCGGGAAGGAGTTATTTACAAAGACATCCTGGATCTCAAACACAAGCAACCCATTAAGCTCAAGAATTCCCTCGCACTGATCTATCGTAAAGACAATACTTCACAAATTGTGCGAAATTTTCAGCGCGCAATCGAAGAAGTTTGTCAGAATTCAATTTTAGAGGAGTGAATCGCCATGTCTCAGCCTAAAGTATTTATTACTCGCCGCCTGCCGATCGAATTAGAAGAACTGCAACAAATCGCTGCGGTAGAAGTCTGGGGAGAACGTCAGCCACCCCCTGACGATGTTTTATTGGAAAAGATTCAGGAAATTGATGGTTTGTTGTGCCTGCTAACTGACAAAATCGATTGCCAATTAATCGCAGCGGGAACCTCTCTGAAAGTTATCAGCCAGATGGCAGTAGGCTATGACAACATTGACATTGCTGCTGCTACGGCAAGGGGAATTCCAGTCGGTCACACTCCTGGCGTTTTAACCGATGCAACGGCGGATTTTACCTGGGCGTTATTAATGGCAGCAGCAAGGCGGGTGGTGGAGGCAGATCGATTTACTCGCAGGGGTGAGTGGCGCACTTGGGAACCCGATTTATTATTGGGGGCGGACATGGCGGGTGCTACTCTGGGGATTGTTGGCTTTGGGCGCATTGGTCAAGCCGTGGCGCGTCGCGCTAAAGGATTTGATATGCGAATTTTGTACGCCAGCAGACAGCGATGCGATCGCACATCAGAGCAATCTTTAGGAGTCGAGTTCGCCGACTTGGAGCAATTGCTGCAACAATCGGACTTTGTCACCATTCATACACCCTTAAGTGAGGAAACTTATCATTTGGTGAGCGATCGCCAATTTGCCTTGATGAAGCCAACTGCCATCCTAATTAATACCGCCAGGGGAGGCATTGTCGATCCAGATGCTTTATATCGTGCCTTGAGTAGCAATCAAATTGCCGGTGCGGCAATAGATGTAACCGAACCCGAACCGATTCCCATCAATAGTCCGTTACTGGGCTTGGATAACTTGATTGTTGCACCGCACATTGGCAGTGCTAGCTACAAGACGCGATCCAAAATGGCAGCGATGGCGATCGCAAACTTAATCGCCGGATTGAAGCGCGAAGTCTTACCAAATTGCGTCAATCCCGAAGTCTATTCTTAAAATTAACTGTAGCATTTGTTCGCCGTACAAACAAAGCCGATTGGATGGTGGGTGAAATGCAACACCGACAGAAATCTGCCACCGTGTTGCTTTGCTTTTTCTTTGGTAATCCATTCTCCCCGCAAGTGGAGTATGGCACCATCATTCAATCCGTCGATTGGCTCCAGAATTCCCATGCGATCGCCGAAACGAATCGCCACAAATACATCCTCGCGATCGGTCAAGTTACGTTTGAGATCCCGATCCACATCTGGATCGCTTTCGACGATCTTCGTTAAAGTGACCAATAGACGATAGTGTTTGCCTCCGTCTAGATCGTTGTCATCCGGTTCGCGATCGCGAATCGTCGCATCTACTTCCACAACATCCCGCAGTTTACGCCTCCTTTCACGGCGTTCGGCAATGCTCAAACCGTGTTCCAGTTCTTGTTCCTCTTTTTGCCGAGCCGCTTCATAGCTTTCGATAAACTTTGCAAAGGAGGGATACTGTCCAAAAGTATTAGGCATTTTTTACTCCTCGATTATTTTTTATCAATCCTTGGATTTTTTTACAGATATTTGCATTGGAGCAGAAACTTCCGAATAATAGCTTGCACCCTATTACACGTTTCAATTATACTGAAGCTTCAATTCCAAATCCGCAAAAAAACAAATAACTAAACAATTGGAGATCCAGACTCGTGAAATTATCTGCTAATCGATTCAAGGATACTAATATTTTACTTTCGCACCTTGGCAGCTACTTCATGAGAAATTATCAACAGACATGAACAGGGTTCGCCCTCTTTGCCTGTGCTACAATCAACCCCATCAATTGATAGGCTACTACTGTGGAGGCAAGCAATGAGTGAGGGTTGGTTGCTTGGAGATCGCGGTATTTTAAGTTGGGCGAGTCATCGCAGTATCCTCAGCATCGGCAGTGCTGGAAGTATTTTAAGTATCGGCAGTGCTGGGAGTATCCTCAGCATCGGCAGTGCCGGGAGTATTTTGAGCGTCTTGAGTGCCGGGAGTATTTTGAGTGTCTTGAGTGCGGGAAGTATTCTGTCTGTTTTGAGCGTGAATAGTATCCTAAGCGTACTGAAATTTAACGTGGGATTTTATCGGAAGTAAAAGATTGTTTTTAGCAATGTGAAAATGCTTTTAAGAAACGACATAGCATGGGGCATTTTAATTAGCAATGCCATCATATTTTTCTGTAAATAAAATTATAAAATGCTATAAATTATGGCTCAGATATTGATATCGTGTCCGGTAGCATTGGTTGTGTATGTTTCGCCTCTCGACTCGTTACCAGGCTCCGGCCTGGTAACGCAGATAAGCGAGGCTCTGCCTCTGTTTGGCGCACCTCTCTTCGGCGCAGGAGGCAGCAGCCCACATGCACAGCATTCCCAGGCGGAACTTGGGAACGAGCCATACACTACCGATGCTATCGGACATGATATGACATATAAACTCCAAACCCAGATTAAAAAGGAAAAAACAAGAGTAAAGGGTAAGGGTAAAAGGAATCTCCTCCTTTTCCCTTTTCCCTACTTAAAAATAGCTAACGAGCGTGCTGATTAATAGCGTCTACTGACATAGCTTCACCCATTAGGTGGCAACGGCTTTCTCCAACGAACAACCTTTTGCTGGCTTGCAGTCTCATCGGTTGCTCGTAAACCCGTTGAGCTATCATCTGGTGTCACCAGTTCTATGAGGATTCGCGAGGGCGTCCGGAAGCTATAAATTTGCCCTTGAGTTGATTCAATTGCTATCTTATCTGGAACAAACCCGTTTTCCGTGCATTCAATCGATACGGTTCCAGACGGACGGAAAGTGGTAGCTTCCCTTGCAGGAAGGGAAACGACAATTTCGCCTTTGGTACCATTATTGACATTAGTAACCGAGTAAGTGCCAGGACGGATTAAGGTAACTGCTAAAAGGTCTCCTTCCTTCAGTTCGCGACTATCAAACAATATGGATGCACTTTCTGGGTTTATTTTGCTTGCTACTACCGCATAGCCGCCTGCACCACTGGAGACGTAGAAAACTGTATATCCCTTCGGATTGATTACAAACTGACTCTCAGGTGTCAGCTTTGCCAGGTCAATTTTAACCTGCATTGTAGGACTATTTTCGTCAACTGTCAGGCGAAAGCTCCCTTCTGTTTGCGTTTCCCGCAAGATGGTGCCATAGTATTCGCCCGGTTCTGAAAAATTGTGGATGATTGAACCTAACGCCGACAGTGCGCCGCTGTCGAATAAGGTTTGTGTAATCAGTTGCCGATTAAATAACACTTTCATCGCTATGCCCCCACATTTGCTTCAAGAATCATCTCGTCTGTATTCACTCGCACATCCAGGTCTCTGATGGGAATCAACACTGGGATCAGCGGAACATTCAAATCGGCTTCCAGGATAGTATACGGGTCTTCTAACTCGTAGAGCGGATACTTACTGGCAAAGTAATCAGCAACAAAGTTGACAATTGTGTTGAACAAACCAAGGCTAACGCCGAGTAAGTCGGAAAGCCACTCGCCGATATCATCTGGCAGGTCAAGAATATCTCTAACTAAGTCGATAATCGGTCCGAGTATCGCCTTAATCAAATCCTTCGCCCAACCAGGCAATGGACCTAATAAGCCGTCAATGGCGTTATCTAGCGCTTGTTCTAGTATGTCGCCAACAATATCTGCAATGTCAAACACATCAATATCGACCGTCACCGGATCTATAAAAATCTGCCACTTATTGGAGATGTTTTTGTCTTTGGCTTCCAAGTCAGACATCCCAGCTGTGCGGGCTGGGTCTACTTTGTACTTGATGACTGGACTTGCTGTTAGAGAAATCTCTGAAGTGACAAGTTCGCTGAGATCCAGCGTGATACTGATATCGGGATTGTCGCTGAAGACGCAGATTTTAGGTGCCTCCACAAGACAACCATCGAAAGGAATCGGGATAATGCAAAATCCGCCTACACACACTTCTGGAATGTTGATGCCAATAGTGACTTTTAGCTTGTCCCACTTGATATCCAGTTCGCGAATCTGGAGGGTGTTGTCGTCTCGCAAATCGATTGTCCCGCCCTCAAGGTGAAAAGCAACTTCATAACCCGCAGAAAACGGTCCGAAGTCGGCACTATCGGCATCGGAAAACTTGAAATTATCTCGTAGTGCCTTGAACAGTTCGATAAAGGCTCTTTCAGAAGCCGCAACAGTAAGATGGCTCATGGTAATACCTCAACTTCAATGAATACTTTGAGTTGATTGTCTTCAATCGCCGGGTTGTTCGGGACTTTAGTTGAGGCTGAGAGAACGATTTTAGGTAGCCCCTTCAATATTTCAAAAGTCAACTTCTCCACAGCAACGCTAACCCGTGGCAGGATAACCAACTGGACTAGAGTGTTTAAATAGCACTCACAACTATTCTCCAGTCCCTCTGGTTGCATATCGACGATTTCCAAACCGTCTACCTTGGTTTTCAACTGTTGCTTTCCTGCTAAGTTGGTAGTTATCTCAACATGACCTACTACAAAAAGGTCTAGGCAGAAACAAGCTAGTTGCTGGGCAGGTAGAATTATTGGTGGTTGATCGCCTGTGGGAATTTGCACGTTGTCGAGCGTTTCCTTTGAGGGACATCCTAGACCACCGCAGACGCGGATATTAGCAGCGAAATGCTGTTCTGCCAATGGCGGATTCAGTTCTGGTGGCAGGGTCAAAATGTTTCCCGGATGGAAGTCTATCTGCGCCTGAACTAGGTGAAAGCAAAAGTTCATGCCCACAGCGCCATTTGTTCCCAATACTGGCAAGGGTTTTTCGATTGTGAAAATAGGATTCTTGCCGTATTTGTCTGTGTAGTATTTGTCTGTTACCCCTGGAGCAACATTAATTTTGGCACACCACAGTTGCTGATTTTCTGCTACTTGAGCTGTAGCATAATTAAAAACTGAAGGTCGCTGACTCATGAGATGACGAACCACAAGGTTGATGCCTTCTTCATGAATTGCACCGTAAAGGTCAGAATTATCGGTGAATGCCATAGTTCACCTCCTATTTGTTTGAAGACAGCTTCTTTGAGCAAACGGTCTATTTGAATTGTGGAGTTATTACTTCACAACAAGTGCGTTAGCGTTGGCGAAGCCTGCGCTACGCCCATAGGTATCCGCAGGAATCGTCGGGCGTTGAGCCGACTATGATAAACTTTTCTGGACAGATTGTATTAACCCTCTGCCATCACGTTGGAGAGAGTAAAATTAAACCATTTTTTTGAAGCAGTTTTGCCTTATAGATGTCACCCTTGATTTTCTGAAGGATTTTGTCGCTGCCAAAAGAAGAGACAAAATTCTTGGGTTGAGCAGTTGGGAAAATTGACTCTGGTTCACGTGATGGAAAAGGGTTAATTAGACATTTACAAAAATTCAACTTCATTCCCGCTCAGACAAGGGTTTGAGCCTAATTTTCCTAGATGTCTATTTAGCTGGTTTTATTATGACATTAGTAGAATAGTAGAAAAATATGAGGAACTTGTGAGGAAATCGAGGAATTTGTAAAAATTAACACTTACTAGAATAGCAACTCATCTGACGCCAGATGTGCCGTGATATCATGTCAGCTTGTATCGGCATCGTGAGGGGGGCGGGTTTATCAACATAATTCGCTTGGCATCAAAGGAAACTTGTAAAACCCGCCCCTACAACACGATTAATCATACAAGTCCGATCCGAAGGGACTTGATATGAAATCGCCCATCGGTGTCAATTGGCGTTCGATGATGGATGCGATCGCGCAGCGTGGCTAAAGCCGTATCGCGCAGCGTGGCTAAAGCCGTATCGCACTCCGAACATAGCGGTAGTTCTCGTTGGTGAAAGTTGATCGAGTTTGAACCCTTGCGATCGCACTGGTACGTTGTGGCGCCCTCTTCCCTACTGGCGTCAACCCTGCCAAAGACGATCGCTACCCCACGCAAAAACAAGGTGGGCAATTGCCCACCCTACCTGCTAATTCACGGCGTCACTTTACCTAAAAGCAGATAATCTTGCCGCTCTTGGAAACACATTTCCACTTCGAGAAAGGAGTCGTGCGATAACAAGCCTGTGCCTTGTAAGTGAGACACTTACCTTCCAAACAAACTTGAATTGATGCCTTGGCTAAAAGAACATTGCCTTCTAACTTGGCACAGGGATGAGCCGGATCTATATTGACACAAGTCACTTCAATCCCTGCCAGTTTCAGGCAGGCTTTAAAACCAGCACCGACTCGGGAATAGCAGATGGCGATTGGCCCAACGATTGTAAAGCAGCCTGATAGGGCTTCATGAAGTTCCAAAGTGGCTGCCATTTCTGCATCGACTTGCTGTTCGCCAATGCCTTTTTGACTAACCATTTGGGCCATTCCACCCTCATCCAAGTATTCCAACGGATCGTAGTCTAGTTCTATTAATTGATGGTCGCTCATAGCGTTTTCTCCTAATTGCTTGTTCTTCAATACTGCGTCTTCCTTCCATTCAAAACCACCAAAGTTTGCAACTTTAAGAAAAAAGTTAAGGATTTAGCGCCAGCAATTTGCCAAAGCCAAACCCCATCTCGCTTTCAGATGCGAAAAATTAAGTGAATCGCGACCATTCGTGGAGCGATTTGGTTATCTTTGGAAAAACCTCAAAGTTAAGAAATACACTTACAATTCCCTGTCGCGTTCAGACTAAACCTTCCGGAATTGCCTTGGCAGGATTTGTAATTAAAAAAGGACTTAGGCAAGTGTTCGCACTAGCCGCGTTGTTTTTGAGGCTCGTAGTAGCCCTGTCTTCGCTAAAAACGGCGAAGACAGCACTACTCAAACCAAATTTAATCTGCCAGCCGTTGTAAGTCCTGTGGTAAAAGGGTGCAAGCTTCACAAATCAACACACACCGATCCCTGACGTTGAGCCTATAACCAGAGGCAGAAAAAACCTTTTTTAAACCCTTTTTTAAATCAAAACAATGCAATTACAATCGAGAAACCACGCGCGGCGGCGGGGTGCGATTCTAACTGCTCAAGGCTTAAGGAAACTCAATCAAGCAAAATCCCAGACAGAAATTGAGCAAGACTTTAAACGATACACCCTCGAAACCCTGAGCGAAAAAACAGGCTTAACCCCCAATACCCTCAGCAAAGTCTTTATCGGCTCGGCAGGAGTCGATAAGCGAACATTGGAGTCGTGCTTTAGGGCATTTAATCTGACTTTGCAAACAGAAGACTATCTCTACCTGAATCCTCAAATGGGTGAACTGGCAGAGATTCGCTCAATACCTCATTCTCAGCAATTGAGCGCCACCTATCTATCTTGCGATTCTGCAAAGACGCCTTGCGATCGCAGCAATACCACACAAACGCACAAAAAACATCAGCCACAAGACTATCTTCAAGCTCAACCACCAGCATTACCAGGAGGGCAGATGCCGATGGATTCAAGCCTTTACATTAACCGCCCGCCCCTGGAATCGCTCTGTTACAAAGCCATCGGGCAACCCGGTGCGACGATCAACATCTTTGCCCCCAAACAAATGGGCAAAACTTCCCTGCTCGCCCGGATACTGGCTCACGCTAAAACTCTGGGCTATCACACCGTTTCCGTGAGTTTGCAACTTGCCGATGCCGAGATTTTACAGAACCTAGAGCGCTTGCTGCAATGGTTCTGTACCAGAGTCAGCAAAAAGTTAGGCTTGGCGAATGCAATCCCCAACCGAGATAACATATTGGCTAGCAAATCGAACGCCAGTGATTACTTCGAGGATGTTCTCTTAGCTAATCTCGATCGTCCCCTTGTAATTGCGATTGACGAAATCAGTCAGCTTTTTGCCTACCCGAATATTGCCAATGAATTTCTCGCCCTGCTGCGAGTTTGGTCTGAGCAAGCCAAACAAAGCGATGCAGATAGTAATCTTTGGCACAACCTCCGACTCGTGACGGTTTATTCCACCGAAATCCTTTTGCCCGTTTCGATCAATCAATCGCTTTTGAATGCAGGTTTGGCGATTGAATTACCTGAGTTTACCCCTGCCCAGGTGCAGGAGCTGGCAGATCGGTATGGACAGGAAATGACCGCACAACAAACCGAGCAACTGATCGCCCTTTTGGGCGGGCATCCCTATCGGTTGCAGTTGGCGTTTTATTACCTACAACAGAAGACAATAACCCTGGAAGAACTGTTAGAAAATTCTGCGAAGTCCGTTGCCCTTTATGCAGACCACCTGCAACAGCAATGGTGGAATTTGCAACGCTATCCCGATTTATTGCCATGCTTCACGCAGATCGTAATGCAGTCAAGTCCTGTAGATTGTGAGGCAGAACAAGGCTGCCAATTGTCCAAGATGGGGCTGGTGCATCTGCAAGGTCTTCAGGCAAGTCTCGCCTGCGAATTATTTCGTTTGTTTTTCCGCGATCGCACTCAACACCTAAAAATACCGGGAGCGTGGTAGCCCCGCATTTTTAAATCGGGGCAGCAAAGTGAACGCGGGCAGATAAATCTGCCGCCAATATTAATCAAATTAAATTAATGTTATCTGAACACTAACCCTACTGGTATAGTGCCAGCCTTCTTGCGACATTTAGGTAAAGCTTTTACTGCTGTCATCAGTAATTCCCGAAATCAGCTACCGCCGCCACGAGGTGACCACCCCCTTGGCGACCTTAACAGCGCTATTTCAGGGGATAAGCCTTAAAATAACCTTAAAATAGTTGCCCGTTCCGGACATTCATACACTTTAACTGTCTTGATGCGAATTTCAGGGTCGGGGAACTGAATTTTGGCAAAGTATTCGCAGAGTTGTTCTGTGGTTCCGTCTGGACAGTCTGGTGAATCGTTGACTACTGGTGGCAGATCGGCGATCGCTAGTTTCAAAAGGTTTTCCGCTTCCACCATGTCCACACCGTAAAGATCGGTGGCATAGCAAGGCGATTCCAGGTGTAAAGTCACCCTAAAGTCATGGGGATGAATATCCAACCAAAGCGGTGGATTGTAATGCATTCGAGTAAAACCAGCACTGATTTCATATTCAAAAATTCTAACAGGCGCAGCTTTAGCAAATTGTGTATTGGCGGGCTTAACCTGGCGGTAGGGAGCAGGTTGAGTTATGCGAGCGTTAGCGGGATAGTGCGATCGCGCAATTTTCACTCTGGAGCTAAATAAATCGGACATAGTTTTTGATTCAGGTTACTGCTCAAAGCGAGCCGCACATCTAAGTGTACATTTATTCATAATTCCCCAGAAGTATAGAGTTTATTTGAGGCTGAAGCCTCAGTGGTTGTTCTGAAAAATCCTTTCAAATAACCTCAGTGTTTTTTCTGAAAAAATCCGTTAATACAACTGCATGTTCAGCATTTTTACGGAGAAGGCGTTGCAGTGAAAGCCGAGGTGGAGACTCTGGTATCCGCAAGTACGTATATTACATAAAGTCTTTATTTTTCCAAAGGGTGTATTACTCCTAATATCGCGTCCGGTTGCATTGATATCGTAAACAATGGCACAAGGAGCATAAGGAAGAATTTGAAGAATTGGCTAAAAAGTACTCCCCCTATACAAGTCCGATGCTTAAGGACTTGATATCACCCGGCTACCAGCTTTCATCTCCAAATAGTTATGCTTAAGAATGCTGGTTTCTCAAACAAACCGGGATTATGGCTCTCAGACCAAAGCTTGGGCGTAATTTAACTGAAAAATGCTGAAATCGCGGCAAAATCAAGGTATAGCTAGGGGCTAGGAGCTGAGGGAAGAAGGAGCTAGAATTAAGGGTTTAAGGAATTAAGAACTTCCTAATTGCCTTGGCGGTTGGTATATTTGCAATATTCTGAAGTAGAACCCAACGGGATTAAAGCAATGGCAGCGTTGCTAGTGGTTGAGCTAGCCTAATTCTCTCGACTCTGGGCTGGGATATGTAGCCGCCACGTATAATAATTTCAGGACTTACGCAAAGAAACCAGGTTTCGATGAAAAAGAAACCCGGTTTCTAGGAGCGTCGCGTGTCAGTCCTAAATTTGTTATCTTCAGATCTTGCACCGTGGCTCACACCTTAGTTTCTTGCAAAGAGCTGCTGCTTGAAAGCCTAGATTTTTCATAAAGAAACAAGGGTTTCAAGGCTTGTTGATAATGGTGCAATATCTGAGTACTACGAACTGTGGGGCACTGAAGTGCCTACTACGAACTGTTTTACTCTAACTGCGCCGCCTGACTTACTTGACGATATAACTCCAGATCTAACCGACCTCTACCAGTCTGGAACAACCATCTTTCTAAACGGCGTTCTTGGTCGGCAAATTGCCTTACTTGACTGTCCCGTCGAGCCACGATCGCGCCATTAGATATTACTATTTGGTCATAACCGGCAATCGTTTGATCGGGATCTGTTACAATCAATCCTCGGTAACCGAGTCCTTCTTTTACCGCACCTTGTGCCTCGGTTTGGGGTAATGCTTGCAATAAGCTGATAAATTCCTTCGCTTCTTGGGGTGTTAAGTTCCAATGGGGGTTTGGTCTGCCGCTAAATACATCCAATTCTACTTGCATTGGCACATCTCCTATTGCTGTTGTAGAACATCCCCAGATTGCCACAACCAGTAGCAATGTCAAACCTATAATCTTTTTAGGAATTGCTTGGAATCGGCTGGGCCATTTCATTTTTTCCTCCATAAATTTTTCTGGAGTAGGGGCGGGTTTTAGACGGCGCAAACACCAAAGTTTCTCTGAAAAATCTTGGCTTTGGAAACTAGAAATCTAGCAAGAAACTTTGGTGATGGCCTACAACCCGCCCTGCCGCTGCTTATAGGATAGCGATATCGCCTTTTACGATCTTAGCGGTTAATTAACTTTCATGCTTTTTGCGGTGTAGAAGTAGCCGCAAAAGTTGGTATAGCTGGGCCATCCAGAAGTGCGATCGCATGTTTCGGGGTTGGTAATTATTTTACCGCTGTTATCGACGTTCTTGGCAGGAGTACCGCCGGGTTTATGACCCCAGAAACCTTCTTTTTGCTTGCGATACCAGTGATAATCTACCCCCGGAGCAACTACCATTGCAACTAGATAGCGGGGTTTCTCTGAATCGGGGAAGCAATCAAAGCGTTTGTGCGCCCCATCCGATAATGCCCCTGCGGTAACCTCAGCACAATTCATGTTGTTTGCCTCTTTTCCAGTCGCCCTGCCTGGTTGGGCAAAGGTATCGGTGCGTCGGTTCGTAGCATAGTTATAACAGTTGTTTTTGTACACGTGCGCCGGATCGTTCCAAAAACCGGGATTAAATGCGCCAAGTTCAAATTTGCAAGTCGCGGCTGCTTCGGCTTCCATTATGGCAGCACCGGAACCATCTACTTCACTCTGTTGCCCGATTCTGGGCAAACTACCCAAATGATCTAACAGTTGTCGCTGTAAATCTTCCTCCAAAAGTTGGGGAGTTTCCATGAAACTGCTGATCGCTGTAGCTCTCGACATGCCGGTAATCAATCGTTCGGCAATTTCTTTGCCCTTTGATTCATAAAGCGATGCCCCATTAGCAATCTTAAAAACTGTGGGAAGGCTATATTGTTCCACAGTATCATCGGTCAGTAATTCAACCAGAATTCCCCGGTATCCCAAACCTTGATACCCAGATTCAGTACCAGCAACTACCGCTCGATTGTTGGCAATTTCTTTGAGAACTTCTTTGGCTTCGTTCTCATCTAGCAGGTAGGAAGGGTTTGGACGACCTGAAAAAACATCGATGGTAACTCGTAACATTTTCTCTCTCCTGAATTTTATCTCGCAAATCGGTCGAAGATTCTTTTTTTGACAGGGCTTACTCAGTGGAGATTGTGCGTTAACGCAGTGTAACGCACCCTACATATAGAGATGTTGCTTCAATCATGTTTGAATTATTCGACTGAATAGGAACTACACCACTATCGATCGCAAATCCGGTTTTTATTTCACTTTTTTTTGACTAATTTTCCTAGCTCGCTAACGATGATATTTTGGTCAATTAGCCAAGTAAAATTGACCTATTAACTCTGCCTAGGCTAACAGGTTGATTAAACCGGATTTGCTATGAAACGGTTAGGTAGATGTCTTCAATAAAAGTGAGGATCTTTCGGGATTACTTTATAAAACTTTGCCTTATGTCAAAGAAGAGTCGAAGTCGTAACTACTACTGTTTCCAGTTTCTCGCTCATCGCTTATTGCGGTGGCAAAATGATTAACAATGAGTATTTTTGCGGGAAGTTTATAGTTGAGTTTGTTTGATTTTAGAAAAAAGATATCAGCAAAAAGGGATTAACCCTATGAAAGTTAATCCCTTGGTTCTGGGAATGACTTTAAATCAGGCGATGACCGCAGCTGGAACAAAAGCGATCGCTCAATTCCAGTTTGTTACCGCATTGCGGACAAAAGCGCCTCTCCCCTGGGGTAGATTCTGAAACAGATATTGGGGAACCCATCCGCATTTCCATGTTGCCCATCCGCATTTCCATTGGCTTCATCGGTTGCATCGGTTGCATCGGTTGCATTGGTTGCATTGGTTGCATCGGCGGCATGGATGATACCGGGGTGCTATCTACTTGCTGTATTTGTAGCTGCTGGGAATTGGTTTGGGAGGGTGCAACAGCAGTGGTGCTGATGCTGTTGCCTTGAATTTGGATGAAGCGAGATCCTGCTTCTGTTGTAATCTTGACCGTAATACCGTTGGGAATCTCGAATATTTCAGGCGGTGCAGTCCAGCTGCCCGTGTGAAAACTGCTACTCGATTGTTGTTGCTGTCCCGGACTGCTACTAGCAGTTGTAACAATTGTCTGGGTTTCCTGATTATCGAGGTAGACTCTTTGGCCTCTGCCTAATTCGCATACATAAGGCATAACAGCCTCTGTGAAAAAACTCGCCTATATATCATTATGAGGTTAAAATCATCTTTTTTTTGTCCCTATTTCCCAGCATTTTTGCATTTCACCTTAAAATTTTAAAATAATTTATTCCCCATCGGGCTGAAAGCCCTCCTAAAGGGAAAGTTTAACATAGGCTCGGGCGATGCTTTCTTTAGTCATTTTCCCAGTCTTCGCGACCCAAAAGGTCGATAATGCGGTCTCTCAGCAAAAAGTCGTTTCGCTCTAACTCGGATTCGATATAAGGCCATTCGCGGGCGGGAATATATTGACAAAGGGTATAAATTGGTTGCTGACGGCAAACCAGTTGGCGCTTGACCAGTTGACGCGCTTCCTGCTTGATCAGATCGATGGAGTATTGAGTAGAAGTAATCATAACCATCCCCTCGCTGCGATCGCCGGTTTAGATCCAACCCAGATTTAGCACAACAATGTGAGGAAATTGTGAAGATTTAAAATAACAAGTCAAAATATTTTCAGATGTAATGACTGATTTTTTTTGTCACCTCGCCATCAATTAATGGCTACTAGCCGTCCATCGGGCACAGTTAGAAAGGGGAAGGGGCAAAGGGGAAAAGGGGGAAAGGAAAAAAGCTAGAAGCTCTAGAACTCTGACAAAAAAGCTATATCAAATCAAGTTTCTGGCTTTTTACTGGTTGCACTAATTTCGTCAGTCCTCATCACCTTTCCGTTTCCCCAAATCCCCTTCCAGAGAGGCCCAGAATCTCCCGTCTTAGATTGGTAGCCCAATTAACTGAGTAGGGTCACGGCATTATCAATATCGCGCGTTGAGCGCGTTGATCTTATTGATGCCGTGCCCCTACTTTTGCGACTTTTTTAGGTCACAATCAGTAATTCCCCAGAATCCAAATCGTAACGACCGCCGACAATTTTTAATTTGCCTTGCTGTAGCAGGCCAGACAAAATTGTTGAAGCTTCCTTCAATCTTTCCACCTGATATTGAACGTTGGCTATGACTGCATTGTCAACGGCATCGCCTGGTTTGTTTCTCACCCGTCGCACGGCGGGTTTGATTTCTTCAACAACACCACCGATTCTTCCAGGTAGGGGGTTACCTTCCACTGCTGCGGCGATCGCACCGCATCGTTCGTGACCGATCACCAATATTAGTTGAGTCCCCAATACTGCGGTAGAAAATTCCAAACTGCCAATCGCTGTCTGACTGGCGATGTTACCCGCCACCCGCACGACAAATAAATCCCCCAATCCCTGATCGAGGACAATTTCTGCCGGAAACCGCGAATCGGCACAACCCAGGATGGAAGCAAAGGGAAACTGAGCTGCGGCAGTTTCTTGCAAGCGCAATTTTGCTTGCAGGTTTTGACGTTTGTCCTCTACAAACCGTTTATTGCCGTCGAGAAGTCTTTTCAGCGCTGTATCGGGATCGATTGGTGTAGGTCTTCCTTGAGCTTCAGCCAGTTGAGGATTGACAACTTGATCTGCGCCCCAGAGTAATGCACCCGCGCTAGTCGCTGCTAAACCCAGTCCCGATGCACCGGCTAACTTTAGCAGATTCCTCCGACCAATAAAACCATTAATTCGACTCATAATCTCTCTCTCACACACCCTACTTTTTCATTCTTGGGATAGGTGTTTATTTTACCAAGTGATGTATTTTACATTACATTTAATATTGGATTTAATAAAATAAATTAAAATATTATAAGAAAGTTTACGGATTCGGTGAAAAAAGGCTGAATTATGCCATATATTGCAGGGATTTTGATTTACCCGATTAAGTCACTGGATGGAGTAGGGGTAAATCGGGCCAGGATTTTAGCGAGTGGGGCATTGGAGAGCGATCGCGAGTTTGCTATTTTAGATGCCCAGGGTCGATTTGTAAATGGCAAGCGCAATGCTAAAGTGCATTTGTTGCGATCGCTCTGGGACGAGACAGGAAAAACCGTCACGCTGCAAATCCAGGGAACACAAGAGAAACAAGTCTTTGATTTGTCACAAAACCGCACCGAATTGGAAGCAACTTTAAGCGACTATTTCGGCTTTTCTGTCCAACTGGCTAGAAACTCGCTAACTGGCTTTCCAGATGATACCATTGCGTCGGGGCCAACGATTATCAGCACCGCTACGTTAGAAGAAGTGGCTTCCTGGTTTCCCGGAATTACTGTAGCAGAAATGCGGCAACGCTTACGCGCCAATATCGAAATTGGCGGCGTTCCTCCTTTTTGGGAAGATCGGTTATTTGCAGATCAAGGTGAGATTGTCCAATTTAAAATCGGTGAAGTACTGTTTGAAGGAATTAATCCCTGTCAGCGCTGCATTGTTCCTACGCGCAACTCCCAAACGGGAGAAAGCTATCCTAACTTTCAAAAACTGTTTTCCCAAAAACGCGAGGAAACCTTACCAGCTTGGGTGAATTTATCCCGTTTCAATCATTTCTATCGATTAAGCGTCAATACAAAAGTTCCCGCATCCGAGGCCGGAAAAATCGTGCAGGTAGGAGATGAAATAAAAATTTGAGTTTAATTAATCAAGAATGCCGCGCTTCATTGTTTGATAAATCCTCACAGGTCGTTCAATTCCTTTGAAACGGCGTTCCCCAATATCATCTAACAGCAATCGTTGGGAAGGTCGTAGCAAATTATAAGTATTTTCGCTAATAACGCATCGACCGGGCAAACAAACTGATTGGATGCGCGAGGCCAAATTGATCGTCGTTCCTAACACGGTATAATCTACCCGCTGACTGCTGCCTACATCTCCAACTACCGCTTTACCGCTGTTAATTGCTATTCGCAATTGCAGCGGTTCGCTTAAAACTTGATGATTGTTGAGATTTTCCAGCCGTTCAAGCATTGCTTTGGCAACATTTAAAGCGCGTTCTGCATGGTCTTCTTGCGGTTCTGGCGCGCCAAAAAAGGCCATGATGCAATCGCCAATAAATTTATCTAGGGTGCCATTTGCGGCAAAAATTTCTTGCAACATTTCCTCGAAAAAGCTATTGAGTAATTCGGCAATTTGAGCGGGAGTCAAGCGTTCTGAAAGTGCAGTAAATCCGACAATATCCGCAAATAAAATGCTGATTTCGCTTTCTTGAGGCGCTAAGCGACCATTTTCTAAAGTTCCTGCCATCATCGTCTGTTGTACCACCGCAGGAGAGAGATAGCGCTCTAGTCTTTGCCGACTAATTTCTTCGGTTCTGAGTTTGCGCGTTAACAGCCAACGTTGCACGCTAGCGGCGACTAGGTTGGCTAAGGTCGAGAAAAAGCTAATATCTTCTTCGCTTTCATGAATTGAATTATTAAACTTGTTATAGCTATCGGCATAAAGAACGCCTACAACGTTATTTTCATCCCATAAAGGAACCGCCATAACTTTATGAATGCCTTTGTCTATAATGCTTTGTTCGTTGTTAAATCTTTCGTCTCGCTGGGCATCTGAGGTTTGCAGGGCAATTTTTTCGGCAAATACTTTGTAACAGATAGTGCGGCTAATCCAAGATGGATTATCTTTTAAAGATTTATGATCGGCAATGTCTCTGCCAGCTGCATTGAACAAGGAAAGTTTACCCGTACCGCTGACATCAATTAATAACGCTAAGCGTTCAATACTTTGAATGTAACGGAAAACAACGGCTTGGGCAGCTTGAAAAATGGCTTCTATCGATTCAGCAGAATTGAGCTTTCTAGCGATTTCTAACAGATCTTTTAAGCGCACAATGGCTAGTTCTTGACTAATCGTTGTGTCACCTTGGCGTTCTGATGGTATCCACTGTTGTTGTAAGTATTGGACATTGCGAATGATTGTAATTTCTTCGGATTGAATATCTGTATTGTTTTGAGTAACCGTATTACAATTTACTAAAAACACTCGCAGGGAAATAGTTCCAATTCCAATCATGTCATCTTGATTGAGTCTGTGAGGTTCTGTGATAAATTCTCCATTTAAGAGAGTACCGTTTTTGCTTCCCATATCCTCAATAAACCATTGGCAGCCAGCGGTTTTAAAAATGCGGGCTTGGTGTCGGGAAATGCCAATGTAAGGCAAGTATAAATCGCAGTCGGGTAACCGCCCCAGGATAAATTCATCTTGGTGGACGGTGACGGTTTTTTCGATATTGTCTTCTATGTATAGGCACAGTTTAAGCTCGGTCATACTCTTTGTTTTGTTTCATATGGTTTTCTGTGAGTAGACACCCTGATGAGCAATAATAGGTTAAGCTTTGCGATCGCGCAGCGTGGCTAAAGCTGTATCGCACGCAACTATCGCTACGACCCCTGTTTAACCAACCTTGATGGAGATACCCCCTGGGGTATTCCCAGGTCAAAACAAGGCTCTCATTTAGTTTTCCCGATTTTCTTTGCAAAAATATAACCTTTTAGACCAAAAAGCGCGATCGCAGACAGGGATCTGAATTTTTACGAGCAGTATAAAAACCGAGGGATAATTCAAGCATCTTCAACCAGGTGGCAATTCCAAAGGAATCTTCCCTAACAAACCCGTGCGAAAATCATTCAACAATTGCCTTGCCGTGCGTTCTACGTCTCCCTGATGTTTTAATTTTGCTAACGCGACTAAGTAATCTTCCCCTGTAATATCTACGGCGTCTAATTCATAACGGGACTTTAAGGGAGATTCGGGTAATAAATTACTCGCAACTGCTTCTAAATATTTGAGTAATTCTACTAACTCGGCAGCGACTCGTTGATTGTCGTAAGATGCTTCGCCAATATCGTCGCAGATGGCTAATTTAACCGCTGTTTCTTGGTCGTCCAATTTGGCGGGAATTACTCCGGGCGCGTCTAATAATTCAATCGTGTCGGAAATTCTGATCCAGCGCAGTTGTTTGGTGACGCCAGCGCGACGGGCGCTTTCAACGACTCTTTTTCCTAATAAGCGATTGATTAGCGCCGATTTGCCCACATTAGGAAAGCCGATGACAACCGCGCGGACTGGACGAGGTAACATACCGCGATCGCGTCTTTTTTGATTCACTTCCACCCCCGCAGCAGACGCCGCTTTCGCGATCGCCGCCACGCCTTTGCCGTGTTGAGCATCGGTAAAATAAGGCACTTCCCCTTGAGCGTTAAACCATTTTGTCCACAATTGCTGCATCTGGGGTGGAATCATATCGACGCGATTGATCACTAAAACCCGACTCTTACTCCCCACCCAGTCTTGAATTCTGGGATGTTGCGTAGTCAGGGGAATGCGGGCGTCGCGTACTTCCAGCACCACATCAACGCGCTTAAGCTGTTC
>DNGG01000464.1 GCA_003486675.1 Cyanobacteria bacterium UBA11372 | reverse complement strand
CCGTAGGGGTCTTCGCTCGCCGGACGCACATCGCCAAATGGCCCGTAGCCGTAGTCAGCGGGGTCGCCGTAGGGGTCTTCGCTGGCTGGACGCACATCGCCGTAATAGCCTTGGGCGGGGTCGCCGTAGGGGTCTTCGCTGGCTGGACGCACATCACCGTAATAGCCTTCTGCGGGGTCGCCGTAGGGATCTTCGCTGGCTGGACGGACTCGACGATCGTAGTCTCTGTCGCGATCGCTTTCCTCTTCCTTATTACCGAGAAAAGCATCTTGGATATCTCGCAAAAATCTATCAACCATAACGATCTCCTGATTTGGTACTTGGTCTTGGGCGATGGGTCATTCTCACCCGCTCACCCGTTCACCTGCTCACCTGCTACTGTGCAGGCACTAAATCGGTTAAATCGCGCCCGTCTGTCCTTCCGTTATAACCTTGAAAGTCGCGATATCGTTCTGCCTCTTCCACTGGAACTCGAATGCCTTCTCGCGGCGGCGTTACCCAGTGCGCCCTTCCTTGGGCATCTCGATAGTAGACGCGCCCGTTCTTAGAAAGGTAATACTTGCCTTGGGCGCCATCCCCTTGCCTGTTCCTATGCTGGTTGTAGAGGTAGTAAAGTGCAGCAGCGCCTGCCAAAATTGCCACTGTTTGACCAGTTGATAATCCCCTTCTCGCTTGAGGTTGCTGATTTGCTGGAGGAGGGACTACTCTTCCACCACGGGTATCATCAACTGGCGGCGGTGGTGCATACTGCTGTCTCGGACTTGAACAAGCAGCAAACAAGGGAACCGATAACAATGTTGAAAGCAGCCAAGCTTTAGTACGTAAAAATCTTTTCTGCTCAGGTTTAATTGCGTTCATTGCCTCTTTTTTACCTGGGTCTAATGGACAATTTTTGGCAGGTTATTAAAATCAACGCTGTTGCATTAGGCAGGACTTACGCAAAGAAACCGGGTTTCTCTTAAAAATCGTTGATTTGGTTTCGAGAGATCTACAAAGAAACTCGGTTTCTGGGAACACCCTTGCGTAAGTCCCGATTAGGGTTACCACTAAAAGTGCTGAGTGCCGAAATGCCGTTAACTGCTTGCCGCAGTGAGTGCCTCTGAAAGCGGACTCATCCGAGACTTGGCACTCAGGACTTTTAGCTGGACCATCCTCTGGCTGCCAGGGGAAAGGCTTTTATAGCGCTCTACAACAGCGCAACAATTTGATTTTCAATAATTTAATCGTGCCGAATTTTGCCCTTCGTTCCATCCAGCCTGAGATAGAAAAAATTTTCACCTACTTCACACCATAGGAATATACAGTTTGGTCAACTATTTAGTTTAATTAGTTTAAAGAGAGAGGGAGATTGACAAAATCTGGAATGGCTCAATACTTTGGAAAACTACCCAGCACAAATCAAGCTTGGTCAACCATCGCCGCCGTAGAATCAATTGAATCGGATGAACGAGGCGTTTGGTGCAAATGTGGCGAGGCACGCCTTGGCATCAAGGTATTAGCACCTAATTTAATTCACGTGCAAATGTCTCCCAGCGGGGAGTTTATGCCCCGTCGTTCTTGGGCTGTCACCCTCGATGATGAAGAATGGCAATACGTACCTTTTCAAGTGAAAAAAAACGATGAAAAGGTAGAAATTGAAACCGAACAATTGCGCGTTTGTATAGAGCGCAACCCGTGTCGCGTTGCCTGTTTCGACAAGCAAGGGCGTCCCTTTGCACAAGATTTAGATATGGGAATGGCTTGGCGCATGAACAAAAGTTCTTCCTTATCTTCCCCCCTTGTAGGGGGGACTGAGGGGGGTGCCGTCGCAGCTTGGAAACGCATCGAAGCCAACGAACATTTCTATGGTTTTGGCGAACGCACTGGGCTGCTCGATAAATTATCTGAAGTTAAAACAAATTGGACAATTGATTCTTTAGATTACGGTTCGCTGACGGATGAAATGTACCAGGCGATTCCATTTTTTATCGCCTTACGTCCGCAATTAGCTTACGGTATTTTCTTCAATTCTACTTTTTGGAGTCAGTTCGATATCGGTGCGGAAAAACCGGGCGTCTGGCGGATGGAAACGCGGGGAAAGGAATTAGATTATTACATTATTTATGGCCCGGAACCAAGACAAATTCTCAGCACTTATACCCAGCTAACGGGTAGAATGCCTTTACCGCCAAAATGGGCGCTGGGCTATCATCAATGCCGCTGGAGTTACGAATCTGAAGCAGTGGTGCGGGAATTGGCGCAGGAATTTCGCCAGCGACGCATTCCTTGCGATGTTATCCATTTAGATATTGATTACATGCGAGGATATCGCGTGTTTACTTGGAGTCCGAAACGCTTTGAAAATCCGGCTAAATTAATTGGCGATTTAACGCAAGATGGTTTTAGGGTAGTCACAATTATTGACCCTGGGGTGAAGTACGAACCCGAAGGGGATTATCACGTCTTTGACCAAGGGCTAAAAGGCGATTATTTTGTGCGAAAATCCGATGGGCGGATATTCCACGGGTATGTTTGGCCTGATAAATCTGTATTTCCCGATTTTATGCGCGCTCTAGTGCGACAGTGGTGGGGCGATTTGCACGCCAGTTTGACCGATGTCGGCGTCGCGGGGATTTGGAACGATATGAACGAACCGGCGATTAGCGATCGCCCGTTCAGCGATACTAATGAAGGTGCTAAAATTTATTTCCCCCTCGATGCACCCCAGGGGGGACTCCTTGAGCAGGTGAGCAAGGGAGCAGGGGAGAATGCTGTTTTTGAAGTTACGACTCATGCAGAAGTTCATAACCTTTATGGGTTAATGATGGCTAAGGCGTCTTATGAAGGAATGCTCAGACAGCGTCCTGGCGAGCGATCGTTTATCTTAACTCGATCTGGTTTTGCCGGTGTGCAGCGATATTCATCTGTTTGGATGGGCGACAATCAATCCTTGTGGGATCACCTGGAAATGTCCCTACCAATGTTGTGCAATATGGGGCTATCTGGCGTCGCATTTGTCGGGTGCGATGTGGGCGGTTTTGCTGGTAATGCTACCGCTGAAATGTTCGCCCGTTGGATGCAACAAGCAATACTTTATCCCCTCATGCGCGGACACTCGGCAATGACAACTGCCCGTCACGAACCTTGGGTTTTTGGCGAACAAGTCGAAAATATTTGCCGCGAATACATTAATTTACGCTATCAGCTATTGCCCTACATTTACACTTTGTTTTGGCAAGCAGCAACCACTGGCGCACCGATTTTACGTCCGTTAGTTTATGATTACCCCAACGATTCCACAACCTATACTCTGTCCGATCAAGTATTGTTGGGTTCCTCGATAATGGCAGCACCTATTCTTCGTCCTGGAATTGAATATCGCGCTGTTTATCTGCCTGAAGGAACTTGGTACGATTGGTGGAGTGGTGAGCTTTATCAGGGACCAACGCATATTTTAGCTCACGCACCTTTGGAACGAATGCCGCTTTACGTGCGGGGTGGTGGGATAATTCCTATGGGGCCAATTGTGCAATCTGTTAATCAGCGGGGGGATCTCACGCTACGTATTTGGCCTGGTACGGGTGAATTTACCCTTTATGAAGATGATGGCAATAGTTTTGAATACAGAACGGGTGCTTGGGCGACTACAACTTACCGCGTGCGCCCTGAAGCCCCACAATTCATTGTAGAAATTGAAGCGCGATCGGGACAATTTTCCCCTCACGCGCGGGAAGTTATTGTGGAATTAGTTGGGGTGGGAGAACAGCGCTTTACAGATGATGGCACGGCGCAGAATTTGGTGTTTGGTTAGTTTACCAGAAACCCGGTTTGGCAAAAAAACCGGGTTGCTTAAAAAAATCAGTCTTAAGGGAGGTGTAAAAAAACCATCTTTTAACTAAAGTTATAAGATTGACAAACCGCAGTGACTCTGCTAAAGATTTATAAGTTGATGGTGAAACTGACACGCTCCCAGGTACGACGCTATGGTTTTGCCGTGTTGACTGTCGCGATCGCACTCACGCTGCTGCTGTTGCTACACCGCGCGATCGATGTGACGACGAGTCTTTTTCTACTATTTTTTGTTCCGGCAATCCTTAGCGCTTTGTATGGCGGACTCAAACCGGGTTTATTGGCAACTGTTTTAACAGCTTTAGGGATAGCGTATTTGTTTCAACCTGCCAATGATTCTTCAGCGATTAGTTTAGACGAACCTTTAAGAATCAGTTTATTTTTATTAGGGGGAGCGTGGGTAAGTAGCTTAATATCCAGGTTAGAAACGGCTAAAAAATGCTCGGAACAATTACAAATTCAGGAAAACCAGCAGATTATCAATATACTGGAAAGCATCACCGATGCCTTTGTCCACTTGGATCGCAATTGGCGCATTACTTACGTAAACCAAGAAGTGGCTAAACTCAACCAACAAAAGCGAGAGGAAATTATCGGCAAAACCCACTGGGAACAGTGGCCTTGGTCAGTTGGTACTATAGTAGAAAAGCAATACCGCCGCGCCATGGCAGAGCAAGTACCTGTCAATTTTGAGGTGCTATACGAACCGTTAAATATGTGGTTGGATATTCGTGCTTATCCTTGCCCAGAAGGTTTGAGTATTTATTATCGGGATATTAGCGAACGCAAGCAATCCGAATCGTTGCTAGAAAGAAGCGAAGCGCGGTATCGTTCCCTAGTACTTGCGAGTACGCAAGCAGTTTGGACAACAGATCCAGAAGGATTCATTATTGAAGAATTATCATCTTGGGGTGCATTCACCGGACAAACAAAAGCAGAAATGTTGGGATGGGGATGGATAAATGCTATTCATCCAGAAGATAGAGAGAGAACTGCGATCGCCTGGAACAAAGCTATCGAAACAAAAACCGTTTACGAAAACGAATATCGCATCAAAACCGCCGATGAAACTTATCGATATTGTTTAGCGCGGGGCGTTCCCGTTTTGGATGAAAACAATCAAATTATCGAATGGGTGGGGACGCTTCAGGATATCAGCGAGCGCAAAAACTACGAAGCAGCATTAGAACAGCAAACCTCAGCACTTTGGCAGCAACAACAATGGCTAGAAGAAGCTCTAAATTTGATGCCGATTCCCTTGCTATTTATCGAACCTGGAACCGCGAAGGTAACCTTTGCTAATAAAGCAGCAGACTCTCTAGCAGGCGGCGAATTTCCTAAAGATAAACCAGGGGAAGAATATCATCACACAATTTATTACTGCACCGACGATAAAGGCAATCGCATTCCAGACGAACAAATGCCCGGAGTGCGAGTAGCGCGGGGCGAAGGTTTGTCAGGGTTAGAAATGAATTGGCACACGCCGGAAGGCATCCGTCCCTTACTCATTTATGCCGATACTTTACCGGAAATGCACGCTCATCCCGCTACTTGTTTATTGGTGTTTCAGGATATTGCTAAACTCAAGCAAGCAGAGCAAGCAGTGCGACAAAGCGAAGCCAGGTTTAGACGCTTGGTTGAGTCGAATATTATTGGGGTTGTAATTGGTAATTTCTCAGGGGATATTCTAGAAGCAAACGATGCTTTTTTAGAGTTAGTAGGGTATACGCGAGAAGAAATGCAAGCGGGAAACTTGCGCTGGCTAGATATTACCCCCCCAGAATACCTGCATCTGGATCGCCAGGGGGCTGAAGAGATGCTAAAAACTGGGGCTTCTACACCTTATGAAAAAGAATATATTCGCAAAGATGGCAGCCGCGTCCCCATTTTAATCGGTGCAGCTTTATTGGAAGGCTATCAAGATAGAGCCGTTGCTTTTGTGGTAAATCTCACCCCAGCTAAGCAAATGGAAAATACCTTGCGACAACAAGCAGAAGAATTAGCTAAAACCAACCGAGTAAAAGATGAATTTTTGCAAGTTGTTTCCCACGAATTAAGAACGCCATTAAACTCGATTTTAGGTTGGGCGCAAATGCTGCGATCGCGCAACCTTTCCCCAGCAACGCAAGCAAAAGCTCTCGAAACGATCGAACGCAACGCCAAAAACCAGAAACAGCTAATTGAAGACTTGCTCGATGTCTCGCGAATTATTACCTCAAAAGTGCGATTAAACGCGCGATCGCTCAAACTTACCCCCATCATTGAAACAGCAATTGAATCCCTCCGTCCAGCCGCCCAAGCCAAAGAAATTTCCCTCATAACTAACCTAGAATCCGATTTAACCAGCTTGCCCGCTGCAACCTCAAATTTCTCATTAAATCCGCCCCTGCGCGTTTTAGGCGACCCAGAACGCTTACAGCAAGTATTTTGGAACCTACTATCCAATGCCATAAAATTTACACCCAACGGCGGGCAAGTCGAAGTCACACTGAAAAAATTGCAGATTTCAGATTGCAGATTGAAGATTGAAAGAGGATCGCAGATTGAAGATGAAAATAAATCTGAAATCTCCAATCTAAAATCTGCAATTCCCTATGCTCAAATTACCATCAGCGACACGGGAATCGGCATTAAACCCGACTTTCTGCCCTATGTTTTCGATCGCTTCAGCCAAGCCGATACTACCACCACCCGATCTTACGGCGGACTGGGATTGGGGTTAGCGATCGTCCGCCATTTGGTAGAACTCCACGGGGGAAATGTATTTGTAGAAAGTCCGGGTGAAGGACTAGGCACAACCTTTACCGTCAAGCTGCCGCTTCTTTCCACCACAATTGGTAATTGGTAATTGGTAATTGGTAATTGGTAATTGTATATCTTATCACCTATTAGCCATTAGCCATTACCTATTACCCATTACCCATGACCTATTAGCTAATTTAATATATCCTGGGGTAGAAGTCCGTAGCATACATAACATCTTAGGATACGTTTGTGGAAAATAAAACAGGAGACAATTGATATGCAGCGGACTTTCTTGTATTTAGGAAAAGTTCTTCGCAAAATCTTTTTAGTTGTGGGTTTGATAAGTTTGCTTAGCTTATCCGGTTTATCGATTTTCAGCACTCAACCAAGTTTAGCAGCCGCTTACAAAGACAATTCTTCAGTTCTAGACCAAGGTAGCAATAGCCAATCTGTAAAAAGCCGGGAAGACGCTTACGACAAAGCTATCAAAGCCATTGACGAACCCGACGGACTGGAGAAGGTCTACGAGAAAAATTTAGAAAATTACGAAAAAGAAAATCCCCAACCAGGCATCATTGAAAGCGCCAAAGAGGTAATTAAAGAAGTTACCCAACCTGAATAATTTCTCCTTTGGTTGTAGGGGCGGTTTTTATTGTAGGGGCGGGTTTCACCAACCAGTCTTTGGAACCACGAGATATATAGTTAAACCCGCCCGCGCTATTTTGAACAAATTAACTGTTTTGAAACAGGTGCAATTCGTCTTGTAAATGCTTGCCCCATTTGGCAGCTAGAGGAATTTCTGTAAAAGGAATTCGCACTGAATTTGCCGAATTTGGGAAGAAAAATTCCAAAACAACGCCACGACCAGATATAGGTGGTTTATCTAAATCAACTGGCTTTTCATCGACTAACAAACGGATAGATTGTACGTCTTTAAGAGAAAATGTTTCAAGATTCACCGGGCCAGAACGGGTGGGTCTTCCCCAAGTTAAATTGTCCCCTTTCTGACCCAGTACTGCATAAATATCATACTTAGCTCGATCGAATCCAGATGCCCAAGTGCGATAGGCTTCGACTTTTTGAAATTCGTTCCACCCTGCCCAAGCTAGCCAGATAAATAGGGCAAGCAGGGGCAACCATAAAAGACCGCGTTCCATAAAAATAGGGTGTAGGTTAGAAAAATCTTCATTCTTCCCTCATTTTCCCTGAAAACAGATCTTGTTGGTTAATCAATGTTTGCCCGTAGGGGCACGGCAAGGGGAAAA
>DNGG01000583.1:4491-14005 GCA_003486675.1 Cyanobacteria bacterium UBA11372 | reverse complement strand
CTGATTCCATCTCAGTGTCCGTTTGAACGAGATATTGTGTTATTTGGCAAAAAAATAGTCCACATTCCTCCCATGTGTAAAATCAATCCTTTGTACGAACAGTTAGTAGGTTTGCGCTTCCGCGCCCTATCTTATCTGGCGGATGAGTGTAGAGAGGATGTGACGCCTTACTTGTAGGTTAAGATTTATAGCAATCTCCCAGGCACTTAGGATGCCCATCTGGGAGCATGTCAACGAGAGTAGCCGACACCCTCAAGGGTGTGGCTACACAAACAAAGCCTGCCTTCGCAGGCTGTCAATGCTATAGCCCGCTCTGGATGGCTCTGGTTTGTATAGCCACACCCTTGGTGGGTGTTGGTGTAGATTTGCTTTCCCTAGCCCCTAGTCCCTAATCCCTAACCCCTGGCTATAAAATGGAAACGAAACAAACAACGGCAATTAAAATCGAACGTCAACCGAGTCAAGAACGTCTTAACCAATTAGGCGTCTCCAAATGGCCTATTTGGACTAAAGAAGTTTCAGAATTTCCCTGGACTTATGATGATGAAGAAACTTGCTATTTCTTAGAAGGAGACGTAATAGTAACGCCAGTGGGCGGAGAACCCTTACAAATGGGTAAAGGTGACTTAGTAACCTTCCCCGCCCGCATGTCTTGCACTTGGAAGATAAATCAGGATGTGAGAAAGCATTATCGGTTTGGCTAATTGCTAATTGCTAATTGCTAATTGTTAGAGAAAAAATTAACAATTAGCGGTTAGCGATCGCCGTCCAAAAAATTCTCTTTCTCGCGTCTTTGGTGTAGCAGATATTACTGGCTCGGCGCGGAAAATACCGCTTGTACCATCAGCCAAGCGGGCAAAAAAGGCAATTTGCCCAGCATTGTTGAATCCTCCTGGAGATAATACCAGGCTACGAACCTTAGAACCAAATAAGTAATCTCCGACAGCGATCGCTTTCTTCACAGTTGAACCTGTGGCGACAAAGATGCCTTCATCCTTGCCATTCAGGTTAGCCCGAAAAGCGATCGCACCGGCGTCATTCAGCGAGGGGGCAGCAAATTGGCTAAAGCAACCGCTAGTATGAGCAATGTTGGTAATTTTGCAACCATTGCGTTTGAAAATCCCATAGCCGCCTTGGGTTGGATAAGCTAAAAACGTGACGCTACCGACGTTATTGATCCAGGGATGAGTGAACCAGCTAAACGAGTGGCTGGTATCGGCAATTTTTAAGATCCGCTGTCCATTGCCTTTGAAGATACCATAGCCGCCTTCTTCTTTAGTGGCGCGAAATGCTACATTTCCTTGGTCGTTAATTGAGGGGGAAGCTAAAGCGCTAAAATCATCTTTCGTATCGGCAATCTTGGTCAGATCGGAACCATTCCCGGTAAAAATACCTTCGCCTCCATCTTCCAAAGCAGCCCAAAATGCGACATTGGAAGCATTGTTAATCGAGGGAGTACCGGAGAACCAGCAAAAGCGGCTTTTGGTATCGGCAATCGGGGTAAGATCGCGACCATCCCCGGTAAAAATACCTTTGCCGCCTGTTTTCAAGCTAGCCAGAAAAGCTACAACACCAGCATCGTTAATCGAGGGGGAGGTAAAGCCTTTAAACAAATCTCCCGTATCGGCAATTTTAGCGATCGCGCGACCATCGCCAGTAAATATAGCGTCGCGTCCCCCTTTTAGCAAAGCCGCTGCTTGAAAAGCGACAACGCCTCTGTTGTTAATTGAAGCGATATAACTAAATTGAATAAAAAAGCCGTTGGTTTCAGCAATTTTTGTAAAGGTATATGCTTGATAGTTGCCGCTGCCTGCCAAGGGATGCAAAGTGCTTTTTTCTCTGGCTTGACTGGTTAAATCTAGTTTCATAATGCTTGTACTTTTACAAAATTGTGTTTTCTGGGTTGCTGGTCGGAACTGTTCAAAAGCCTTACCTGGTTTAGCAAGGCACGATATCAATTCCTTATAGAAGCACCTGTAAAAATTTTGGAGTGTTAAAACTAGAAACACTCTTGTGTGTTACCAAGAGCCAAAAGAATCTCAACGGCAACCGAGTAATTTTTGACAAAAACCCTGATAAGTTGGCTGAATTTTTAACGCTAGACAAACGTCGCCGTACCTCAAGCAATTGGCAACTAGGGTGCGATCGCGCAGTCAGCTTTAAACATAGGTAGATGCTGTCAAACAAGCGTGAGATTACGATGCTGCGATCTCTCGATAGTTTGAAGCTTACCGTTACGCAAATACACTTTATAAGCGACTTCTATGGTTTGATAGATGGGAGGTAACCCTGCTGGTAGAAGTTCTGCGTAAGTGCGGCAAAAGGTGTTGTTAGTAATAATCTAAGTTTACTTTCATCGCGGTAAAAGTTTAACCGTATTAATATTTAATTGTTTATTTAAGATGGGGTAAAGCTTCAGTAGACTTTCAGTAATTCAACCATGCCTACGGAGGCGAGCGCAACAGTAGCACCGATTCCCTAAAAGTACAAGCGCGTAATTACCACTAAATCAAGACTAATCGACGATTGTACTTAGGTGTAGAGCAAAAACTTTAAGGCTCTATTGTACTCGATTCTTTTTGTTGAGTCAGCCTCGGGTGCTTAATTCCTAAAATCCTTGAGGTGACGCCCTTCTTCCCCTACACTCTAGCCTCTAGCTATAGTTTGCCCTCTCATACCACAGAAACTAACAATCCTGAAAGCTTGATGAAAGAGAAACGCTGTCCGTTTCACCCAGCTTTCAGGATTGTAAAAGTGCAATTTTTAGTTATCTATGCGATCGCGAATCTACTAGATCCGACAGGGACTTTACTCAGCCGTTGCCAATCCAGCCTCGGTATCGGGTTCGGTGCTGCCCTGGCTGCGTTTGCGAGTCAGGGTGTTGTACAGCAGCAAACCAATAGCCTTGATCAGATTGCCTTCGAGTTCTTTGAACATCTTCATGTTCATGCCAAACGCCGCATTGGCTTCATCGACGATGCGATTTGCCTTCTCCTCATCAATTGGCAGATCGTTGAGCGCTTGCCGATATTTGTTCTTAAACGCCTTTTCGTCGGAAATATCTTGGAATTCGTAGAACGCGGTGCCTTGCCCATTCAGGTTCATCCCCCGTTGAGCAATGCCTTTGAGGATTTGACCGCCGGATAAGTCACCCAGGTAACGGGTGTAAGATTGGGCAATCAACAGTTCCGGTTCGGTGGCGGACACTTCCTGAATTCGCTGTACGTAAGCTTCGGCAGCTGGGGAGGGAGCCACTTGTTCGCGCCAGTTTGAGCCGTAGTAGTAGCTCAGATCTTGCTCTAAGCTCTTTTTACGGTTCAGTTCTTTGAAGTAAATATGGGACAGAATCGGATGGTTTTTGTGCCGTTCCATCTCTTCTTCAATCGCGGAATACACGAAGTAGAGGTTGGCTACCAGTTT
Organism: Cyanobacteria bacterium UBA11372; assembly: GCA_003486675.1. Lineage (GTDB taxonomy): Bacteria > Cyanobacteriota > Cyanobacteriia > Cyanobacteriales > Aerosakkonemataceae > Microseira. The sequence continues at coordinate 10,585 of DNGG01000583.1, read as the reverse complement.
CCGGTATGAGTTTTTTTCGACAACACCTCTTAAAAAACACTTGACAAACCCGACGTTTTCTGCTGCTGTATGGGCTTTTTTGGTGCCTTCGCGTAATTTGGTGGCTAAATTAGTACTCATGCTAAATTACAGTCCCTAAAGTTTAGTGAGGAGTCTGTTTATGCGCTTAAGGTTTATAAAACCCCTAAATCGTTACATTAGACTGAATTGATGAGAAATTTCATTAAGATTTTTTACAGACACTGAGATAAAAAACCCGCCCGTACTCATGTGGAAGGGCGGGTAGTCGATCGATTGAAAATGGGATTAACGGTTTGAGCGGCGGCGGCGGCGATCGCTCGTGACTGGGGCGATCGCATCGAGTTCGTACCCGCTGCCTAGCATCCCCGTGGCGCTGTAGAGTCGGCTGGCGCTCATAATTCCGGCTAAGCCTGCCAGCAGTCCGCTCACACCGTAGACAAACAGCAGGTTGTAGCCGCTCTTTGAGAGATAAATAGCAACTTGAGTTAGATAGTAATTTAACTTTTTACAGGAATTGCGATCGCAAATTCAGAACCCTGAGCGAGCGTTGAGTTTACCTCGATTGAACCATTGTGTTTTTCTGCCACAATTTGACGCGCGATCGCCAATCCCAAACCCGTTCCTTTGCCAACTTCTTTGGTGGTAAATAAGCGATCGAATATCCGCGCCTGAATCTCCTCTGACATGCCTAAACCATTATCAATTATCCGAATGACTACTGTTTTTTGGTCGTCCGATACTTCGGTGCGGATCGTAATTTGGTGCGGATTAGCTTGCATCTCGGCAAAGGTTCGCCTGACGCTGGCTGCATCTAAAGCATCAATTGCATTAGCGAGGATATTCATAAATACTTGATTTAGCTGTCCCAAAAAACACCAAACCGGCGGTAAATTTCCGTAATCTGTAATGACTTGAATCGCCGGACGTTTATCGTTAGCTTTGAGGCGATACTTCAAAATCAACAGCGTACTGTCAATCCCTTCATGAATATTGCAAGCTACTTTTTCGGCAGTATCAGCCCTAGAAAAGGTGCGGAGGCTAGTGCTGATATCTTTAATCCGTTCCGAGGCTACTTTCATCGAATCTACCAGCTTTGGTAAGTCCTCGATGAGAAATTCTAGGTCAATTTCTTCGGCACGGTCGATCACAGCATCTGCTGGGTTGGGATGATGTTGTTGGTAGCATTCTATATAGGAAAATATGTCTTGAATATACTCCTCGGCATTGTTGATGCTACCTTTGAGAAATCCCACCGGATTATTAATTTCGTGGGCAACTCCGGCAACTAAATTGCCCAGAGTTGCCATTTTTTCATTTTGCACGATTTGCAGTTGGGCTTGGTGGAGTTCTTGCAGCGATCGCTCTAATTCTTGGGCATAATCTTGAGATTGTTGGTACAGGCGGGCATTTTCTAGAGAGATGGCAGCTTGGGCGCATAATAGCTGGACGATTTCGATGCGATCGCGCGTAAATGCTCCAATCGTTAATTGATTTTCCAAATACAGCAACCCGATTAATTTCCCTTGATTTAAAATCGGCGTACACAACACGCTTTTCGGTTGTTGCTGCATCAAGTAGGTATCAGCAATAAAATCGTTTTGTGTAGTGGCATCATCCAACACGACAGTTTTTAAAGTGCGTTTGACGTAGTTAACCACTGTGGTGGGAATGGCTTCGCTACTTTCCAAAGGTACGGATAGAGCGGTGACATTTTGTTGCATGATTGCTACCGCTTCAATCGCTAATCTATCGTTTTTATTTATCAACAATGCAGCTTTTTTTGCCCCAGCATTTTCCATCACAACTTGCATTAAGTTACAAATCAATTGCTCCAGTTGAATTTCACTGGAAAGCGCTTGTGAAGCTTTGATAATAGTGGCAAAATCGAGGGATTCAGAAACACTGCTACTGCTACGGGTTATGTGGAGCGTTCGATCTAAAATTGAGGAATTATCGACGATTGAAACGCGAGTTTCGCTGAGTTGAGATCGATATTGTTTCGCTTGCAAGATAGGGATAAGCAGTTGAGGATAGCGTTTTTCTAAGTCATCAGTTTTAGCTTTGGCTCCCCAATGGGCATAACAATAATATGCTTCTTGCATATAACCTGCGGCAACTTTTTCTTTGCCCCAATCGAGGTAGAATTTAGCCGCGAGTTCGTTAGCGATCGCTTCTTCTTGGATGTATTCATTGGCTTTTGCTCCGGTAATGGCTCTCTCGTAGAAAGCGATCGCATCAATCTTCTCGCCCAGCACGCGATTTCGTTCAGCCTCTACGAGATCGTATTTATGCTGAAAATTACAGGGTGCATGAAATGCCCACTGGAGGAGCCGGACTTGGTTCGTTTCAACCTGCACTAAATATTCTACTTGCTGGTTAGAATCAACCTGTGAATAGTGAGCCAGTAAAGCCAGAGAATGGTAAAGGTTATTATTTGCAATTGGAACCCAAGCACCCACAGAGGAGGCATATCGAGTAGCCAGAATAATATTAGTAACGGCTCCCTCATAATCGTTCAAGGTGTAGAGTAAGATCCCCTTTGCTAGATAAATGCTAAACAGTGCCCAACCATTGTTTGCAGCTTGCAGTTGCGGCATAACTGTCCGTTCATCAAAACTATCTCCCGTAAGTTGATAGAGATCGATCGCCCTTCCTTGCAAATTCAAATTCAGTTGCTTCCAGATGCCTATAGAAGCAGCAGAGTAGTCATTTTTTAGTTTTTGCATCAATTCGAGCAGGCGGGTCATTTCTCGTTCTACTTCTTCCAGCCTTTCCCCAGTTAAGTATTGATATACGCAATAGTTAGCACCACAATAGCTGGCAAACACCAAATCGCCAACCTCAAATCCAGCCTGCATTCCTTCTAACGAAGGCGATAATGAATCGCGTAGCAAAGCTTTCCAGGGATTAATGAATTGATATAACATATTGTAGACTGTGCATTTCAGCGCAGTCTCATTGAAAGTTTCTAATAATTTTTTACCAATTTGACCGGCCAAATAACCTACTTCAATATTCTGCGGATTTGCACACAGCAACATCCCATACCAACTATAAGAGAATGCTGCTAGTCCAGAGTGACCGTGCTGAAGACATAAATGCACTTGGGCAGAAACAACGGCAAAGATAAGTTCAGGCTTGACTGTGATAACAGGAGAGGTAATAGCAATCAGTAAGCGTAATTGTGCTAAATGATGGGGATCGGTCATTGTTGGCAGAATATCTACCTGTTCTAATGAGGGTAAGACTGGCAATTCATGAGTCAGATCGAGGATAGTAGAGAGCGGTAAGCCCATCTGTTCTAATGCCTGAATACCGATTTCTAGTGCTTTTGGCGTTTGTAAACTGTTGATATAAATGTGAATCTTTGTCTCATAGACCTTGACTGTATCGAGGGGATAGATCGCCTGTTTCAAGATGATTTCAGCAAGCGCTTCTGAACGCTCTATATTAGTATTCAGCCATTCAGCATCCATTGCTTCGAGGTGCAAAGCAAGGGTCAATTCATAAGCACTTGTCCAACTTTCTGGTGCTAGCAATTGCAATCCCGTGTCAAAATATTTGACTGATGCGGCATAGGCAGTAGCTGCCCTAGCTTTTTGTCCGGCAGCTAAATTAAGTTGCGCTAGTTTTACTTTGTTTTCTGGCTCAGTTATCAGTTGAATTCCATAATTCAGTTGATTGACTATCTCTAAAATCCGCTCTTCCCGTTGCGATTTGGAAACGTTGCTCAACAATAACTGTCCGATATTAAGGTGGGTAATTTGTTTGTTGGTTTCGGGAATTAGGGAGTACGCTGCTTGTTGGACGCGATCGTGCAAGAATTTGTAGGGTACGGCAAGATTGCAATCTCTGTTTTCCTCTACTAATTCATTCGTTTGGAAAAACTTGTAGGTTTCGCTAACCGGCAGAATCAAACCTTCTTGCAAAGCTTTCCACAAATCGGTTGCCGTATCGAGTGGCGATTTTTCGGAAACGATCGCCAATGTTGCCAGATCGAACTGATTGCCAATGCAAGCCGCAAGTTTGAGCATTTCTTGAGTAGCTTTTGGCAATTTTTGCAACTGCATTGCCATAAATTCAACCACATCATCGGTCAGCGCTGCCGATCGCACTCGCACTAAATCGCACTGCCAATGACCCGCTTTTAAGTCAAAAGTAATCAACTCATCTTGATGCAATGCCTTGAGAAACTGCGTCGCAAAAAATGGATTTCCCTGAGTTTTTTGAGCCACCAAATTAGTTAACGGTTGCGCCAATCTTTCACTGCAATGAAGCGTATCAGCAACCATGTTATTTAAACTAGCTTGGCTCAAAGGTTGCAAGGTAATGGTATTCACCTTTGCCCCAGCTTTAATCGCTGCATCCAGCGTCAACATTAACGGATGCGCCGCCAATACTTCATTGTCCCGATACGCCCCAATTAACAACAGATAACCCCTTTCCGACTCTCCCATCAGCAGTTGCATCAGATTGAGGGATGCCGAATCTGCCCATTGCAAATCGTCCAAAAACATCACTAAAGGATGTTCCGGTGTGGTGAAGACTTGAATGAATTTTTGGAACAACAAATTAAACCGATTCTGCGCCGCAGTTCCCGATAGTTCGGGTGCGGGAGGTTGCTGCCCGATAATTCGTTCTAGTTCGGGAATGACTTCAATAATAATTTGCCCATTCTCACCCAAAACATTCAAAATTTGCGATTTCCAAACCTGTAACTGAGCATCGCTTTCGCTCAGCAATTGCCCCATCAAATCGCGGAAGGCTTGCACAAAAGCCGAGAAAGGAATGTTGCGATTGAATTGATCGAACTTACCTTTAATAAAATAGCCTCTTTGCCGCACAATCGGTTTGTGAACTTCGTTGACTACAGCCGTTTTGCCAATGCCGGAAAATCCCGCCACCAGCATCAATTCTGATTTTGGATTTTGGATTTTAGATTTTGGATGATCGTGAGTGTTGCCAGCAATGCGTTCAAATGCCTCTAGTAGCTGCTGAACTTCGGCTTCGCGTCCGTAGAGTTTTTCGGGGATGATGAAGCGATCGCAAATATCCCGTTCTCCCAATTCAAACGGCTTGATTTCTCCCGTTTCTTTCCACCGATCCAAGCATTTCTCTAAGTCATGTTTTAACCCCAATGCACTCTGATAGCGCTCTTCGGCATTCTTCGCCATCAATTTCGCTATAATTTTTGCGATCGCCACTGGAATCTCTGGTTTAATTTCGCACGCTGAAGGCGCGGGTTTGGCAATATGACAATGCACGATTTCTAAGGGATCTGCTGATTGAAACGGCAATTGTCCTGTCAACAGTTCAAACAGCGTTACACCCAAGGCATAAAAATCTGTGCGATAGTCAATTCCTCGGTTCATCCGTCCAGTTTGTTCTGGGGCTAAATAGGCTAGCGTTCCTTCCAATACGTTCGGATGTTTGACTTCTTCGGTTTCTTTGGGTAACAGTGAGGCGATGCTAAAGTCGATTAATTTAACTTGTTTTGTTTCAGGATTAATTAGAATATTGGCTGGTTTGATATCTTTGTGGATGACGCGCTGACGATAGAGAATATCCAAGGTATCGCATAGAGCGATCGCCACTGGTAAAAATTCACTCAGAGATAGCGCTGTTTCCTCTTGCCGTCTCCATTCTTTGAGGGAAATCCCCCCAAAGTCTTCCATCACCAAGGCATAGCCATTCCGGTAGGTTTCTAGGCTGTAGGTTTGAACGATCAGTGGTGAGTTGAGATTTTTGGCAATGGTGTATTGATTGCGAAACTGTACCAATTCGCTGAAACTGGGATACTCAGAACGCAAAAACTTGATGACTACAGGTTGTTGGTCAGCTTCTCGCCAGCCTCGATAAACTAAAGTGCGACTGCCTTGATAGATTTGTTCCAGAATTTTGTAGCCTGGGAGTTGCATCATCGGAAACCCTCCATTTGCCTGCCCTTTGTTGGTTCAGTATTATGGTTCCCATTTTCAGAGCAGATTTACCAACAGGAGTTTAGATTAATCGCGCTTTAAGGCGCAGTTAGTCTAAACTCCTAGTGATAATGCTACAGATCAAAGTATTGTAG
>DNGG01000583.1:1843-4242 GCA_003486675.1 Cyanobacteria bacterium UBA11372 | reverse complement strand
ACAAACCATTCAAATAAACCCGCTCCGAGCCTTGTGTGGCACATTGATGGGAAAACGATATTATTCCTAACAAAAAACCCTCTCCGCGTAGGAGAGGGTTAAACCTATAAGTCAAGGTTCAAAGTTTAGATATCTAGATCGGTGAGGTTGAGTTTGGGGCCGTAGGTTTCGATGAACTCGCGGCGGGGTTGCACTCTGTCGCCCATCAATATTGTAAAGATGCGATCCGCTTCGGCAGCATCTTCGATTTCGACTTGTTTGAGGGTGCGGGTTTCCGGGTTCATTGTAGTTTCCCACAACTGGGTCGGCATCATTTCACCCAATCCTTTAAATCGCTGGATGGTGTAGTTAGCGTTGGCAGGGAATTCGCGCAGCTGGTTTTGCAGTTCGCGATCGCTATAACAATAGTAGTGCGAGCGACCCCGTTCTACTTTATACAGCGGAGGACAGGCGATGTAAATGTAGCCTTGGTCGATCAGCGCCCGTTGATACCGATAGAAGAAAGTTAACAACAATGTACGGATGTGCGCGCCATCTACATCAGCGTCTGTATTGTGGCAGTTTATACCACCTACTCCGCAGATGAAGTTTTCATCATCCTGTACTGAGAAGTCGTAGACGTAGTCTCCAACGGGTTCAACTTCTTGGGCAGAAATCACTTTTAGCCCGATCAAATCATCGCTGATGGGCACGTAGTTTTGTGCCTTGCGAACAGGACTTGCTAACAGTGTTTCTAGCTTGTAGGCATTGCCATGACGCTGCCAAATTTGGCGAGTTCTCGACAGTTGCTCTTTGCCACAAATCCGGATGCTGTAATAAGGATATTTGGTTTGAATTAATGCATCGGGACGGGTGGATGGTTGATGGTGGCTGTTAGAAGCAAGAATGCCCAATTGTCCTAACAGATATAACAGTCCATCTTTGAGTTCTGTGGAGTTGGTTGTAAAAGACAAGTGACTGCCACTTGTAGTTCCATCTCCCAGGAAATAGCCTTCTAGAAAAGCTAGCTGCAATTCTTCAGAAACGCTGAATAAAATATCCGGCAGTTTTTTCTGATGGGCTGGTTTACCTAAACCCCAGGCTTGGATCAATCGGGCAGCAGCGACGCTGTGGAAATAGAGTTTGATGCCATCGCTGTCGGGGTCGTTATATTGACGGGGTTGTTCGCCGAATGTAGATGCGATCGCTTGCTTTAATTCTGCAATAAACCGCTCGTCTTTCTGACCCAAATTCAGGCTAACCTGATGTTTGCTCAAGGTTCCTTCAGCGACGTACCAACCCAAAAACCACATCAATTCGCGGGTAATAGGTAAGTAACGCCCAAACGCTTTTTCCCCATGAGCTTGCGGGACAATTTGCACTTCTGCCCCTAATTGCATCAGTTCGCTGGCGGTAAATTCGTCAAGTGGTTTGTAGCAACTAATTTCGCGCCACCGGGCATTTTTGCTGCTATCGTCTTGGGCGAGCAATTCATCAATTTTTGATGGTAATTGCTCGTATACGATATCGTTGTTCCAGCCAATTGCCTCCAAATAATTCAAAAACTGAGACAAAATCGGTCGGTTAATTCCCCGTTCCCAGTGACTAATTGTAATCGGTTGCTTGACACCGCAAGATGTAGCAACTTTTTTCTGACTCACTCCTGCCGCTTGACGTGCAGCGATCAGTTTTTCCCATGCCGCTGCATCTAGAATAATGCGCGGTTCTTGCCACAAATCTGGTCGTTCAACTTTAGCTAAAAGGCGTTGACTGGCAACTTTTCGCACATCTTCACCTTGAACGTACAGTGCTTTTGTCAGTTCGGCGCGGTAGAAGGTTTCTAGCAAGTCAATCTGAGTTGGGCTGTTGTTGGGACGAGGTAAGCGGCGACTGGCAACTAAAATATCGCCTGGTTTGATTTCGTTACCCTTTTTCAGAATAACTTGCCCGTTTTCCCACACAAAAACGCTGTGAGATGATGTGACTTTGACGGAGCGATTGTAACGAGTGGTTAGCTTGTACATTGGCTCCTCATGTCCGTGACGAATCACAGCTTTGAGGGGTCGAAAACGGGTAGCGTGCGTCACTTGATCGAAACACATCACTTGGTATTGATCGAAAGCGCGACGCTTTTCTACGCAGTCATCAATAAAACGACCGATTTGGACAAATTCTGTACGTCCTCGATCGTCCATTACCAAGGTTGGTTCGTCACCAGCAACGCTCATGATTACTATGCGGTGATAGCGTAACCCAGATGCATCGAATTCTTCGCCTTTGACGCCTAAACCAAGCGCTGTAATCAAGGATTGGATTTCGTTATTTTTGTAGATTTTGGCGTCGTCGGTTTTCTCGATGTTCAGGATTTTACCGCGCAAGGGGAGGATGGCTTGGAAGCGGCGATCGCGTCCTTGTTTGGC
>DNGG01000583.1:0-1626 GCA_003486675.1 Cyanobacteria bacterium UBA11372 | reverse complement strand
CGGCGATCGCGTCCTTGTTTGGCGCTATTGTGGACGAATATCCCACTTGCCAAAGCGAAGTTGTGGCTGTTAGGAACTTCGATGTCGTAAACGTCGTAACGCTCTTCTACTGGTTCGATTTTCACCACGCGGTGGTTGTAATTTTTGACGGCGCGCTTCGCTGCGGTGATGTCGCCGTAGAAGTAGCGATCGCAAAAAGTTTCAAAGGTCAACAATGACTTATCCCGCAGGCGGCGACGGTAGCATTGATAAAGTTCCAAATCCAGATAGCCGTGACCAGAAATTTCAACTTTCTTCAACGCTTCAATCGTCTTGCGATAGTAGGTTTTGTCTAACGCTTCCTTCCGCTTAACGCGATATTCATAACTCCTCCATTGTTCCTTTGTCTTTTCCCGTCGCCATGCCAACAAATCCTCATCTTCCCATTGTTGTTTCGCTAATTCTGAATGAGCAGCACGCGCTTCAGGATTATTGGCAAAGTAATTCCGCACCCGTTCAGCTTGTGCTAAACGATTTGCTTCATCACTCCAATACTCTTGCTGCGCTTTGTCCAATAGTTCCTGATTTTGCTGGCGATAAGCTTCGTTAGTCTCATAAAACTCACGCCACTTTTGAGTCATGTAAGCTTTGTAATCTTCATCTTGCCACTGAGCTTTCGCCTGTTCTGATAGAATTTGTCGCGTTTCTGGCTGTTGCATCCTTTCGCTCATCATGGCGCGAAATTCTTCGCTCATGTGAACTTGGCGACTCTTTTCTTTTACATCAGGTCGGTGCAAGGTTTTCTCTAGATGCGCCCGATGCAGTGCTAAATGTTCTTCCGCCGGAAGTCGCTGAATATTTGTCGGATTGTTGTTGCGTTTATTGAAGTCAACATGATGGCGATGATTGCCATCCGATGCCTGATAAACTTCATGTTTTAGGTTATAAAAATCCGCCAAAAGATGAGTGTAAATCCACTTATCATTCAGGGGATTCAAAACCATTTCGTAACCCTCAATTCCCCAGCCATTTTTATCTTTTTCGGAAATCTTGCGGTGAATTGGCATCAACGAATCTTCTGGAGTCAGCAATGCTGCTGCTTTATAGCTGCCATCCCGCAACATGAAGGGGTGATCGGGGGTACATACCAGGATTTCCCCGTTATCTAATGTCAGCTTGATTACTTCAGCATTTGCCTTGGTCATCCGAGCGTTAATAATCCGCTCGATACCGATGTTTCCACTCTCGCGCATGGTGTAGCAAAAGTGTTCTTTCCCTTCTGCTTGTTCGTCCACTATCTCTTTGATAGTTTTTTCTGAACCATCTGCCAGTAATATATAAGTAGAACTGATCCAACATCCGCCCGCGGAGTCCCCTTCTACTAGGTATATCTCGGATTCAGAGGGATCGCGGGTGCTGCAATCGGCTAATTTACCGGGTAAAGGTGAGGATTCTAAGACGGATTTGCGGCGGACTAAATCCCTGGCGCGACGGGCAGCTTCTGCGGCTTTAAATGCCTGAACTGCTTTTTCGATGATGGCGTCTGCTACTGCTGGGTGAAAGTCCAAATATTCGGTGAGGGCTTCGCCTACTAGAGAGTCAACAATACCTCGAACTTCGGTGTTGACGAGTTTGGTTTTGGTTTGA
>DNGG01000060.1:6148-7949 GCA_003486675.1 Cyanobacteria bacterium UBA11372 | reverse complement strand
ATAATTTAATTTTTCTCCATCTAAGGCGCCGGATTCTACAATAGCAATCGACCCCACTGTTTCATCGTGTTGGTGTGCATCTTCGCCCAAAAAATCCGGGTCAATTTCCAAGGCGCGATTCAAGTCAAATGCTTTCACACCCAACAGCGCATCCATTTCTAATTCTGAGTTGCGGGTGCGATATATTTTCGCCATTGCATTCATCGCCCGAATGCGCTTTTCTAGCTCTTCTAACTGTTCTGGCGTCACCAAGTCAGTTTTATTGATCAAGATTACATCTGCAAAGGCAATTTGTTCTTGGGCTTCATCTGCATCCCAGTGCTGCCAAATATGCTTGGCATCGACTACCGTTACTACTGCATCGAGGGATATTTTATCCCGCATATCTTCATCGACAAAGAAAGTCTGAATTACGGGGGCTGGATCGGCAAGTCCGGTAGTTTCTATTACCAGGTGGTCGAACTTGTTCCGCCGTTTCATCAAGTTGCCGATAATCCGCATCAAATCGCCCCTCACGGTGCAGCAGATGCAGCCGTTATTCATCTCAAAGATTTCTTCATCGGCATTAATAATCAGTTGGTTATCGATGCCCACTTCTCCAAACTCGTTGACGATGACGGCTACTTTTTTTCCGTGTTCGTAGGTGAGGATGCGATTGAGCAGGGTAGTTTTACCCGCTCCCAGGTATCCAGTCAGAACGGTCACGGGAACGAAATCGGTTGTATCAGCACGTACCACGATCTATCCCTCTATTATTACAATGAGAATCAATATCATATTACAATAATTTAGGGGGGTAAAGCTACCCTCGCCATACCCTCTATTACAAAATCCCGGTTTCTTTAAGAAACCGGGATTTTATCAGCGGATTTCAGTCGGATGAGGTACACCGCCTTTTGTGTAGCGGCACCCTTAAGGGTGCCTGCACACAGCTGTGCGATAATGCTTTCCCTCACGCGGCTGCAAGCCGCTGTAAGGGACTTAGTTTAGAGGCGTACACTTTCCTCCCAATCCATCCACAATGGCGCAGGTATTGGCGGTTAACATTTTCTGGTAGGTTTCACCTTCCGTACCTGTTTCCCCCAAACCATCGGTGTACAATTCTTGGTCTGAGACTTTAACCTGCGCTTCTCTTGCCACCGATTGCTACTACTTAAACGTGCCATCAGGGGCAGCAATTGTGTTAGTTGTTTCGGTCTTATTTATCTTAACCCTGCTGTTTAGCCCTTCTCAAGGTATTTTGACGCGACCCGAAGTCGCCCATAATTCTGTGAGAATTGTGCGACTGCTGAATAAATTAAAAATTAAATAAAATTATTCTCGTTCCAGTCGGAACGAGAAGGGCATCCCACGGACGGGGCGGGTTTAACGAAATATTTCTTGGTTCCACTGAATGGTTGGTAAAACCCGCCCCTACAACACCATTAAATATGCAAGTCCGATGCGATCGCACATGATATCAAATCTAAAATCCAAAATCTAAAATCTAAAAATTGGGTTGGGGAAAGCGTCCTTGCAGTTGCTCAAAACCATTTTGGCAGGTAGCACAACCGCAACCAGATTGATGGATAGAATTAATTTCGTCTTTGGCGGTTAACATCGCGAGGGAAATTTCCCCATGTTTTTTGCCATTTGGGATAGTTTGGATAGCTGGCGTAGATAAAAGTTGGGGTGTTAGTGGGTGTGCGATCGCACAGCGTGCCGTCAGGCGTATCGCAGCAGCAGATGCAGAATCTGCCAAAATCAGCATAGCGCCCAAGATCCAAGAGCAAGCAAGCAACAGCAACTTAATTTTGTTCAT